>JAAZKQ010000697.1 GCA_012799755.1 Lentisphaerota bacterium
AAGCGCCTACGGCGCAAGTTCTGCATCCACGTAACACATATACTGCCCTCTGTTTCCCATGCAGAAGACCCATTATGAAAAACAGCTTGGAATAATTCCAGAACTGTTGCCTTAATTTTTGAACGACTCCTAACTATTTTTTCTCGGTGATCACCTTGTCGCCGTCAAAGCGCACCGTGGCCTTCTTTCCGTCCTTGAACGTGAACTCCACCCCGTCCGCCAGCTTCTTCAGCTCCGGCAGCTTCTCCCGTTCATCCACCCGGTACGGCAACAACACCGTAAGCAAATCCATCGCCGGCGACTTCTCCGGCGCCGAGGCCCGAAAATGCCACTGCTCCGGCCGTCGCGGACTCGGCTGCGGCGCCACCGGAAATGTGTCGAACGCCTCAAAGGTCCAGGGCTTGTCCGCCAGAAAGCGCACCTCCAATTCCGCCTTCGGCATCATCAAGGTCACCGTCTGCGCCTTTTCATCAAAGGCGCCCGGCTTGAAGGCGTGGAGATTGTATTCAAAAATATGCTCATTCTTGTCCACATTGGCGTCCCGGATCACAAAGATTCCCGGGCGCACATGAACCACCGTCCGCTCTGCCTTGACAAAGCCCGGGTAGGCCGCTGTCGCGTCGCCAATCGCAATATCAAAGTCCTCGTCGGTCGAGAAGTGGGTGATCCTGCCCACTGCCTCGCCGCCTCGGATTTGGCCCTTGCCGCCGTCAAAGGTCACCCCGTTGCGCGCCTTGGTCTGACGGGTCCAGCCTGCGTGATGCGGTGAGCTGTAGTAGTCGTAATAGCCACTTGAGATCGCCAGGGCCTCACCGAATGCCTCCAGCATGAAGCAGTTCTGCGCGTTGTGGTGATGCGACACCGCGCCAAACGGATTGCTTTGGAAAAGCAAACCGACGTCGTTGTCGAAGTTGTCAAGGTCCGTTCGCATCGCCACAAAGCCGATGCCGGGGAAATGCCACGCTTTGGGCAATCTCGCCAAATTCGGCTCGCCCAACTCCACTCCGCCGGTCAACACCGGCCAGACTGAGAAATCAATGCGTGGCGGCCGCGTGCTCGCCGGCTTGAGGAAATCGGGGTTGCGGTTGTACGCCGCCATCACCTTCAACATCCGCGCCTGGCTGCCCGGATCAACGCCGTCACCGAAACTGGTCTGCTTGCTCGGCCCCGGCCAGCCGATCATCGGGTAATAGCCGGTGTTGACGAAAAACGGCTTCTTGCCGAGGTCAATCCCGGTCGCGTTGCGGACGACGAAAAGGAAGCGCATGGTCCGGTCAACGGTGTAACTCCAGTAGCCCGGCCCTTCATTCCACCCCCCGTCCGGCGTGCCGTAGGTCGGCGCCGCCACCCAAAAAACGGTCAGCGCGTAGTCAAGATAATCCTTCAGTTCCGGGTGCTCCGGCAGCAGCATGATTGCCGCTTCGCCGAGAATCTGCAAATAACCGTTGGCATGGCTCTCATACGGATTGGCGTCCATCGGCTTGCGGCGCAGCACATCGTAGTTCTGCTTCGTCCGGATCAGGAGCGATTTTTCCATCTTGGCCCGTTCCTCGGGGGTGAAGAGATCGTAGGTCCAGTCGTAGGCGCAGACGCCCCAGCGCATGATCCACATTGCCGGCTCGTCGTTATGCGTCAGCGCGGTCGCCCCTTCGGGGTCCCAATCAACAAAGAAATAGAGCAGTCGCCGCTTCGCTTCGTTGCCGTACTTGGGATCGCCGGTCAGAAGGTAGGTCAGTGCGCACAGGTTCATCCGGTGCTGGTCGGGCCGGGTTGAGCGGAAAATTTTGGTGTAAACCTCCAGCCGCGTGGGGTCGCCCCGCGGCGGCAAATAATCCGGCTCGGGAATAAGCGCTGCGCCGATGTGTTTATCCATCCACTTTTTGAGCTCGTCGGCCAGTTCCTTTAAGTCGCCCGACTCGGCCCGACGGCGGATTTCGGGGAGCACGTCGGGATTCATGTAAAGCCGGGGGTGGCCCTTGGCAATATTTTTCACCGCCTCGTCAAGGTCGGGATAGGGATTGGTCGGAATGCCGTCAGGAACGGTGAAGCTCCGGCTTTTGCTCCAGACTACCGAGCCGTCAGCGTTCTCAACGCCGTAACGCCAATACCAGGTGCCGGTTTTGAGGGTTTGGCGCGGGATGAACATGTGGACGTCAAGTTTGCTGTGCCGCACGGTGTCCGCGCTCTTGAAAGCGGGGTCAGTGGAATATTCAAGGGTGTAAGTATATTTCCCCAGCTTCCAGTCAAGTGGCGGCAGAAAGGCGAAAGGCGACGGATTGACCGTGAGCACCGCCCCGTCGGCCGGGGTGAAGGGGTAATTGCGCTGGTTGATCGGTTCGCGGTTGAGTCCGAGCTTGTCGGCCGGGCTTTCGATTTTCGGGGGCAGCGCTTTGAGCGAAACGTCGTCGAAATACACGGCGCCGGTTTCGGTCTTGTCGTCGGTGGTGGGCGCCAGCATCAGGTTGGCATTGTCAGCGTCGGCGGGAACACGGTTGACTTCCATCACATACTCCTTCCAATCTGGTTCGGCATCGAAGACTTCGATGTTGGCGGAAATAAACTTTTTGTCTGCTTTACGGTTGAAGAGGAGGCCGGCGCGGAAACGCCGCGCCTGGTCGGCGCGGGCGAAGAAACGCAGCTCCAGCCGGGTGGTCTCGGCCGGAAGGTCGGCGAACTGGGTGGCGTAGGGACGGGCGTCGGCCCAGGTGTCGTTCACCGCGAGGCAGGATTTGCCGGTGCGGGGCTTGTCGGTCGAATAGGTGATGAGTTTGGACGTATCGCCCATGCCGGCGATGGTGCCATGGGGCCCCCAGTTGCCTTTTTCCTCAAAGCCTGGATTCTTCAGCAGATTGTCCGCTCCGGCGGCGGCAAGCGTCGTCAGCGCCAGCAATACCGGCAAAACTCGTTGCATCTTCTTCGTCTCCCTGAGTTGGCGTCAAATGTTCGAACGATTGCGATACATGATGGTTGATTGTGATGCGCGATCAGTCACAGCTCCAAGCGCTTGAAGTTTTCGAGATGGATTTCAGGGGTCTTCCCGATTTTAGAAAAGACGGAATGTTTCAAGCACGGCAGACGCGGCGAGGGTACCGAAAGGGCTGCTCTGGCGTGTCGTCGTAGTGCGTGAATGTCCTCCGTGCAAGCGAGCATGACATTGGCGGCGAAAGTTGTGGCACTTGGCCTGCATCAACCCAGGTTCTTTGTTCAGCTAAAACAGGTAACAAGGAGGCTTTCAGGATGCAGGCCAGCAACGCCTACTATACCTGGGGCCGCCAGGGCTGCAAGGTGACAACGGTTCATTACAACGGCGGCCAGGTAAGCGGTTAGCCACTGATGACAGCCATTTTCTATTGCTTGGCAATGGCCCCATCTTTCGTATCTGCTATGTCGCACGCTCGCGGCGTAACCGGTCACTCATTGATATTGTGGACCAAGATGTCAGCAAATGGACAACTTGGCGCCGTAGGCGCTTAACCATGCTTAACCCCGGCCTTCAGGCCGGGGTGGCGAGCTCCCCATGTGGCAGTGCCTTGTAAAGGCACAACAACAGAAAAAGACCACCGGCACGACCGGTATCAATCGGTGACTGCTTACCTCGCGGCGTAACCGCGAGAGGGGAGCGATTGCCTTTGATATGACACACGATATATTCCTGCCCAGTGGAGCGTGGACCAGGACGAGGCCGTCCGAAAAGGAGTACGAGGCGCCTTTCCTGCCTTCCAAGGGTAAAACACTTGAAACGTGATTATTTATACGTTGACATCAAAAAAAAGCGGCAAAAATGAATATTAAAATGAATCAGGCGGAATGGAATACCTTCTATGATCGCTACATGGAACGGCGAATGTTCCATTTGGGTTCCAAAAAGATATTTTCGGTGTTGCGGTTAAAGTCGCTGGCAAAGCTTTATACCTACTTCGAGTTGTTTTTTCTGCGACGGCTTGTCTTTCCCTCTGTCGAATATGTTGTTACCACCCGTTGCAGTCTCCGGTGTCGTGACTGCTCCAATTACATTCCATATATTCCGCCGGGAAATCATTACACAGCAACCTTGGACGATTTCAAAAAGGATGTCAGCAATTTTCTTTGCGGGGTAGATGGCATAAATTTGTTTGGGATTCTTGGCGGCGAGCCACTGCTTAACAAGGAGTTGCCGGCCATTATGGAATACGCCTGCGGGGAAAAGCGCATCAAGCATGTCCTGATCACTACCAATGGGACACAAATGATTTCTCCTGAATTACTTGCGGTATTGAAGAAATACCGTAATAAATGTAGCGTTGCGATCTCCAATTATACAGCCAACAAAGAACTCAGCAGCATCCTGAAAAGTTGGGATATCAAAAAATTATTGCAGCAACATGGCATCAGCTGTGGTATTGATGAAAATTTGAGTTGGGTTCAAACGAATAAATTCCAAGACATGAAACGGTCTGAAGATGAATTAAAGGCTCATTTCAAGTCATGTGATAGCTTTGCCTATTCTATTTTGCGTGGCCGGTTATATGTTTGTCCGCTGGCCAGTTCTTTTGCTGCTCTGAAATTATATGAATCAAAACCATCCGACTACATTGATTTGACTACTGCCTGTACTTCACAGGATTTTATTGACTTCCTTAAAAATGATTGCTGGAGTGCTTGTAATTTCTGTACTACCAGCCGTACCGAACAGGTAAAAGTGCAGCCTGCCATTCAATGGCCCGTGGCGCCTTACCTGCAAAAAGAGGAAAACAACTAGCGCAAGGATGATTCATACAAGGCGCACTGTAGCAGCCCCCATCAATTGGACAAAGACATAATCGTAGAAGATATCATGCGCTGTCCAACCCCGAAGAGTCCCGGTAGCGCTTGACGACAAGCGGCGTGCTGCCTAAAAGCCGGCACTATGGTCGGGGGCGGGCACTCCAAGGGAGGCGGAAAGGGTGGACAAGGCGCTTGGCGCCGGAAACAAAAAAGCCTCCCGGTGGAGCCCGGGAGGCTTTTGGATTATCGGCTGGTGCGCGCAACAGGATTCGAACCTGTGACCTCTACCGTGTGAAGATAGCGTTCTAACCAACTGAACTATGCGCGCCAAGGTCGTTGTTAGCGGAACAGAGTTTAAGTTATCCGTCTTTCGGGTGTTTGCAACCGCAGATTTTAAGGGGGAGGCTTTTTTATCCGCAGATTCCGCAGATTGGCGCAGATTATGGCGGCCTGTCTGGCCGCTGCGCGTCAAGCCACGCCGCCGGTTCTTTCTGCATGCAGATTAGTGCAGATTAGCGCCGGGCTGTGTTTTGGCGCGAAGGCGCGAAGGGGGCCTTTTTTATCCGCAGATTCCGCAGATTAGCGCAGATTAGCGCCGGGAGGTAAGCCGCCGTTCCGTGGCCGCACGCTTGCGTGCGGCATGCGTGCGGCAATGAGAGGGCCTCCGTCGCCGGCAGCTGCCATGGCTTTACCAGCGGTAGTAGCGGTATGGGTCATCGCCGGCCACCGGCGTTTGCAGGTAGTAGCTCTCCAGCCAGGGGCCGCGGACTTGCAGGGCGGGCTTGCCGAGGATGCCGCCGCGCAGATAGGTGTCATTGACCAGAATGGTGAGGACGTTTTCACCGTCGCTTTTGAGCATGCCGGGCTTGAGTGGGTAGAGGCGAGGAAAGCTCCAGTAGTTTTCGGGATGGGTGGCTTTGGTGACTTCACCGATGAAGATATCGTTGAGCCAGACCCAGGATTCGTCATCAACAGGACCGATATAGAGTTCGGCGGCATTGAGGTTGAGATTGGCGGGGGTTGGGAAGCGTTTGCGGTACCAGAAGTGGCCGTCGTAGTCGGCGAGCTCGGGGCGGAGGACGTCGAAATTGCCGGGCACTTCGATGGACGGCCAGGCGCTGCTATCAAAGTCGCTCTTGAACCAGCCCTGTTCGCGGCCGGTATTTTTGGGGTCGTCAATGCCGATCCAGCCATCGCTGAGGTCAATCTTGCGCGGTGACGGTACTTGGGCGATGAGATTTGGCAGCGGATTGCGCATGGCGGCGCCGAGATTGGCGAGGAGGCGCGCCGTGAGGTACAGCGAGCGGCGGTAGCTGGTGCGCAGGTAGGGCTTCGCCACGTAGTCGAAGAGCCACGGCGGCGCCTGTTGAATGGCGCCTTGGCCATTGCCGTAGGGCATGGCAAGGACGGCGTAGGTGGCGTATGCAAAGTCGTTAAGGCGCAGGGCAGTGAAGCTTAGTTTGGTGTGCCAGTAGGTCTCGGCGGCGCTGACGCCACGCAGGGCCGGAGCAAGCACAGCGGGAAGCGGCTGGGCGTAGTCTTGGACACCGTCTTCAGCGACGAGATCGGGGCTGACGCTCGCCAGTTCGGCAGCGTTGAGCCCGAGGGCAAGGGCGTTGCAGCCGTTGTCAATGGCGCTGACGAGGCGGGGCGCCAGCGCCGGTGCGGCTTGGAAGGCGCCGGGGCCAAGGACGATGAGGGAGTCGGCGTCCAACGGCTGATCGGCGTAGGCGGTGAAGGCGACACCGAGCTGCTGGAGGAGCTCGCGGCCTTGCTCATTGCCGGCGTAGCAGGTCTTGCGGGCGGGGCTGGGGGCCGGCGCTTTGTCGAGATAATTGAGTAGCGCCCGGGTGAGTTGGGTGGCGCTGAGGTCGTCATCGCTGCGGCCGCTGACATCAAGTTGGCAGAAGATGGTGCGACCCTGTTCGAGCTCGCATTCCAGAAGTGGCGCGTACTGGAGATCAAAGCCGCCGTCAATGAGTGCGGTCCAGTTGCCGATGCTGGGTTTTTCGATAAGGACGGAAGCGACCGTATTGCGGTTGCCGGCGCGCCAGACACGAGTGTTGCGGAAGTCGTGCCAGTTCCAGAGCGGGTTGCTGGTTTCGAGGTGCGGCAGGCCTTCAAGGAATGGCGTGGTCATGGTGGCGTGGCCGCGCCAGTATTTGAAGAGCGCATCGGGATTGCTGCCGAGGGCGCGGAGCGCCGGGTGATCGGGAGTGCGGACGAAGAGTTCGCGCAGGCCGTGGATGTTGGTACGGAAGCCCAGGCGTTCGCTGAGGACCTCCTGAGTTTGCTCGAAGACCAACACCCGGCCATTGCGGACGGCGTCGCCGAGCCAGGGCAGGGCCGGCGCGGCGCTGAGGGCTTCGCGGCCGATAATGATGGTGCGGGAGAGATCGGGCCTGCTGTCGGCGCTGAGCATGTCAACTTGGCGCAATCCGATGCGCTTGAGCAAGTCACCTGTTTTGCCGACGGGATCGAAGAGCTGCGGCCTGCTGCTGAGTTCAAGGCGGGGCAGGGCGGGCTGGGCGCGGAGGCTGAGACTGTCAGTGAACACGACGCCATTGTCAAAACTGCAACCGAAGGCCACTGCGAAGGTGCCGGGTACGGCGACCTGTGGCATCTGGAAGGTGATGGGGATGATCTTGATTTCGCCGACGGCGAGTTTGACCTTGCCCTTGGTGGATTTGCCGTCAAAGGACCACTGGTAGTCGCAGACGCGGGTGGCGCGGCTGTCATTGATGATGACGATGGACTTGCTGACTTTTTCGCGTGGCGCGTAGACGCTGGTTTTGTCTGTAGGCTCGTCAGCCTTGCCGCCGATGTAGGCGCAGAGCGGCTGATTCCAGCGGAGGAATTCCTTTCCCAGCACGCTGGGGGGGAAGTCGTTGACATCGCCGTGACCATAGAGGTAGCTGTAGTTGCTGAAGCGTTCAGGGACGATGCCGGGGGCTTTGAGGCCCTGGTAGGCGTTGGGATTCAGGAAGCTGCTAGGGGCGCCGGTTGTGCGCTGCCAGAGCGCGCCCTGGTCCCAGGGGAGCATGGCCGAGACGCCGAAGCTGCGGTGTGAGCGCCAGTTGTCCCGCGCGTATTTGGCCATGGTGGTCAAGTAGAAGGGATAGTTATGGACGGTGGCGCAGAGGCTACTCCAGGCGAATGGCTTGCCGGTGGCCCAGAGTTTTTCTTCGCGATCAATGGCCTTGGCGCCATTCGTGGCTGCTTGGGCGTAGGCGTCATTGCCGATTTCGGCGGCGGCGAATTCGGCGGCCCAGAGACTTTGGAAGGCGGGCGTACGCCAGATGAAGGCTGGTCCGCGATAGCTGGACCACGTGGAGATGTGAGGCAGGCCCCATTCCACGAAGAAGATGGGCTTGGTGCCGCTGCGGGACCAGGTTTCCATCCAGTCGGAGCGTTCCTGGAGAGGCGCCCAGTTCAAGTAGATATTGACGCAGAAGACATCGCCGAGATTGCCGGACTCATGGTGGTAGATGGGGCGGGTGGAGTCAAAGGACTTGGCGATATTTTCGGAGTGTTTGGCCTGGACGCGGCGGGTCCAGCGCTCGAAGCCCTTTTCGGGGACGAGCTTTGACCAGTCGAGGTCTTCGGGTTCGGGGCGATAGATGCCGTCGAGTTTAAGGGGGTTTTGGTCGCCGTGGTAGCCGGTGGCATTGTGGTTCATGGCGTACATGAGGACGGCCGGGTTGTTCTGGACGCGGCGGATGAGCCAGCGGGTCATGTCGGTGTAGCGCTTGGCGACCTCGGGCTCATGGAGTTTCCAGCTGAAATGGCTGACGTGGGGGAGGCTGAATGACATGAGCATGCCGCTTTCCTGGCAGCCTTCGAGCAGACCATCAATGTAGGACATATCGCCGGCACGGAAGTTGTAGTTACCGGAGATGAGAAAGTTGAAGCCGTAGCGGCGCATACGTTCAATGGTGTTGAGGACACCTTCCTTGGATGCCGCGCCGGCGCTGTCATTGCTATTGGTATTGTGGAGTGCGCGGAGGCGGATGATGCTGCCGTTAAGCATGAAGTCTCGCCCATTGATCCAGAATTCGCGGAAGCCGAAGGTGATGGGAGTGAATTGATCAATGAGCTGACCGTCGGTGGTGGAGAGAGACACCTTGGCGGTAAGGAGCGTGGGCGTATCAATATCCCAGCGCGGGGCATCGCGCCAAGGCGCAGTGAAGGCGATGGTATTGGCGTCCGAAGGACGCAGGGGCTGGGAGCGGAAGCTCTTCAGGAGTTGATTGTCGGCGTTGAAGATGTCGGCGTTGAGGATGAGATCGCGGTCGCCGCCTTGGCTTAGATCGGCTTGGAAGCTGATGCTGTCATGGCGTACGGAGCTGACGATGGCGACGTGCTCAAGGCGTTGTGCGGCTGGCCGGGCGTGGAGGAAGACATCGCCGGTGATGCCCTTGAATTTCAAGGTTGCTTTGCTTTCGATGACGCGGTCAGGCGCCATGAAATCAAGGCGCTCGTTATCCAGTGGCATAGCCTTGACGAGGAGGGCGAGGCTATGTTCCTGGCCGGGGTTGAGCCACTTGCTGAGATTGACTTCGCCGCCGGGGAACCACACTTCGCCGACGTGGGCGTCGTCAACGAAGACTTTGGCGTAGGTGTTGACAAGCGTGAAGTCAATGGCGATGTCGCGGTTTTGCCAGTCGGTGGGGACCGTGAAACGGCGCAGGAACCATGCCTGGGTGCTGAGGTCGTCGTCTTGGCTCAGTTCGGTTTCGAGGTAGGGCGAGAGGATGGCATTTTGGGTGCCTACGTCAGTCCAGCGGACCGGCCAGACGGATGGGACGCGGAACCAGCCCCAGTTGTCACCGGTGGCGGGCACCTTGTCTTCGACGTCGCTCTTGAGAACGGGGCGGAACTGCCAGAGGCCATTGAGGCAGACTTTTTCGCGGGTGGGAGTTTGCCGGCGCCAGGCATCGCTGATGCTCATGGCGTCGCCGGCTTCAGGCGGACAGGCGGCGTCAACGGGGCCGGTGACGCGTTCGGCGACGACGGTGAAGGAAATGTCCTTGAATTCGACGGTGCCGGATTCACCGAAGTTCGAGGCGCTGAAACCGAGGGTGACGGCGCCCTTGGGGATGTGGTAGGTTCTTTCGCAGTAGGTCCAGTCGCTGGTTCCGACCAAGCCGAAGACATTGGGCCAAGGGCCGACCATCTCGCTGTTTTCGTCGCGGAAAGCCATGGCGAGGCGTCCGGTTCGCCAGTCATCGCGGCCGCGGACGACGTCGGTGACTTTTATCCACATGCTGAGTTTGACTTTGCCGTCCTCGGGCCTGAGTTTGAGAGTCTGGTAGGCGCTGTGGTTTTCGCCGGTGACAACGAGTTTGTTTTTGCCGTCACTGTCTTGGGCGACGGTGACGCCCTTGGAGTGTCCCCAGCCTTTGAGGGACGGCTTGCCGTCGTCATCGCTGAAGTTGCCGTTGACGACGAGCTCGCGGGCGAAGGCGCCGGCAGCGCAGAGGACGAGGGCGATCATGAGTTTGCGCATGGTGTGATTCTCCTGAATATGGGGAATGGAAAAGGGACATGGGAAATGGCCCAGCAGTATGCTAAGGTAGCACACAGGGTGGGCGTTGTAAATCGTGGCGAATTCAGCAATATTAGCATGCGCCGGCGAGAAAAACAACGTTAGGAGTCGTTCAAAAATTAAGGTAACAGTTCTGGAGTTGTTCCAAGCTGTTTTTCACAATGGGTCTTCCGTATGGGAAACAGATGGGGTATCTGTGTTGGACGGATGCGAAATCTTGCGCCCTACTTAACCATAGCTTTACCCCAGGTTTTAGCCCATAAGCGTTAAGTTGTTTTCATTTCTTGATCAATTTTCATGGAAAAGCATATCTCTTGCACTATAGATAAGAACTTCCTGTTCAACGGATTGTGTTCATA
>JAAZKQ010000698.1 GCA_012799755.1 Lentisphaerota bacterium
GTTGCCGAGCCATGCCGCTGGGTGTTTTCTGCTCAGACCGATCAGGCCGATCAGACCGATCAGGCCGATCTGACTGATCAAGCAGCCGGCTCAGGCCGATCAGACCGATCTGACTGATCAAGCAGGCCGATCAGACCGATCAGACCGATCAGACCGATCAAGCAGCCGGATTCGCCTGATCCGTCCGATCCGTCCGATCCGTCTGCTGATCCGCCCGATCCGCCTGATCAAGCAGCCCGATTACGCCGCGTTGTCGTTATTTTCCCGCAGCGGGTGCGGCAGCGGGTGCGGCTGGCGCAGCGGGTGCGGGGGCGGGGGCAGGTGCGGCTGGCGCAGCGGGTGCCTCTGCCGCCTTTGCTTCGGCCGCGACTTTAGCCTCGGCCTCGATCTTGGCTTGTTCGGCCGCGTCCGCTTTCGCCTTGGCTTCGGCCTCGATTTGTGCGGCCTTGGCGCGTTCGGCGGCCAGTTCCTTACGGTGCCTGCGGCATCGGCAACCGCCGACGCAGAGGAGGATGACGAGGATGACAATCAGGGTATTACGCAGCCAGAAGCTTCGGGGCGTGCCCTCGGCGTCTTTGGGGAAGATACCGAAATTGGTGAACTGATTGCGCAGTTTGGCATCCAGACGCATGCGCAGATTGATGGCCCAGCCGCAGCCTTCGAGGATGGAGCTGAGGTCTTGGCGGCTTAGTTTGATAACAGCGATGAGAATCACCGGTAATACCAGCGCCAAAGCGGCGCAAAGCACGCTGATCCAGATTTGCAGAGCAGTCATGCCGGATACCGTTTTGCTGATGAAGGCAAAGGCGGAGCCCAAGGCGGCGAAGGCGACACTGGCGCCAATGAGCATGGTGCCGCCCGGCATCTTGCCGTCGCCTTTGACTGGCGGCGGCGGGGCCGCCGGCGCGGGGGGCGGCGTGGCGCCGGGAGTAAGTGCCTTGTTGAAAGAACTTTGGAGGTTTTTCTCCGCAGTTCCTGCCAAGCCTTCGATTTTCCCTTCAATCAGTCCCCACAGGCGGCTGAAGGGCGCGTACATCGCTTCGCGGATGCAGACGGGATTTTCGACCACTTGGAGAATCTTGGCGTCGTAATCTTTATTGTTGATATCGTAGAACACGCCACGTTTACCGACGACGAGATTGCCCTTGCTGCCCGAGGTGACGGGGACAACCACGATCATCTTGTCGGTCGCGCTCTTTTCGACTTCGACGTAGAGGGTAAACATCTGGCTGCTTTTGGCCAGCAGCTGGTGGTTGGCGATGGTGTCAATCTTCAGGGCGACATTAAACCAGCGCCCATCAATGACTAGTGAGCCACATTCGAAGAGGGCGCGGCCATCTTCCGCGTAGAGCTCACGGAAGCAGACGAAGTTGTTGGCGAAACGGATAAGGAAGCTGCGATAGAGCAGGAGTTTCTCGACATCCTTGGCGGCGCGAATGGTATCGGCGACGGCCTTGTCCTGTGCCAGGAGTTGGCGGACATCGGCGATGAGCGCCTCGTTTTTGAGGTAGGCGCGGAGCTTGTCGGCGGGAATTTTCTCAACGATGCCGCCCTTTTTGGCGGCGAGATAGGCATTGTAAGGCGCGAAAAGGCCTTTGATTTTCTGCCAGTCGGCGAGATTGAGGGTGGCGAGCTGATCGCCGAGTACCGGCTTGACGATTTTGTTGAGGAAGTCTTGCCACCAGCCTTGGTAGAGCGGGTTGATCTTGGCTACGTACAATGGCAGCAGGGCTTCAGCGTTCGGGTGCGCGATGGGCAGGGCGCTGAGGTAGGCGTTGACCTCATCTTGCTTGGTCGGGTCAATGGGGGCGACTTTCACATCAGGGGCCACACTCCTGTTCTGCAGGAGCTTATCGAAAGCCATCATACGGCTGAGTTCGAAGAACCTGTCAATCTTGGCGCTGTGGGTCTGCAACAGGGCGTTGAGGGCGGGCGTCTCGGCGCCGCGCGTCATAATGGCTGTGCTATCGCTGCCTTCGGGAATCGCGCTTTGGGCGAGCCATTCAAGGAAAGGCGGGATGGCGGCCAAAAAGTCATTGAGTTCCTTCTCACTGACGCCCATGGAGCCGTCGAAGTCTTTGGCGCCGCCGGTGGCGGCGACGATATCAGCGAGGAAGGCCTTGATGGCGGCGTTGTCGCCGACGGATTTCTCGGTCAGGACGCCGTCGCCATTGAGGGGGCGTGTTTGTACGGTATTGAGGAAATTGCGGATTTGCTCCAGGGAGATGGTGCTGGTGTCGCTGCTGTTGAGTTCTTTGAGGATGTATTCGGCTGAGGTGATGAGGGCCTTGCCGCTGTCATCGCTGGTGTTGATGTCAGCCAGTGGAAGTTTGCCGTCGAATTCGGCGGTAATTTTGCTTTTATCGGGAAGTTGTTTGAGCAGCCAAGTGATGGCGTCCTTGACGTCTTCGCAGGTGATACGCCCTTTGGCGCCTTGGTCCAAGGCGGCGATGAGCTGCTGGTCGCAGTAGAAGACCTGGGCGGGGGCGCTGGTGGCGCCCCAGAGGGCCTCGTCTAGTTGGAGGACTTCGGACAGGTCTTGGCCATTTTCAATGACCATCTGGTGCGATTTGCCGTAGCGTGCGAATCTCATGTTTTGACTTTCTCGTCTACCGGTGTTGTGTGTTTATGGCTTCAATAATGCTCGTGTTCAGTGGCTTAGGAACTGTACAGAAATTAAGTTTGCATTTCCAGTTTCCTTTGCCGGTCTTCTGTAGCGCCTTTCCAAGGCGCCTGATTCTTGGGGGGCCCTCACCCCAGCCTGAAGGCTGGGGTTAAGCATGGTTAAGCGCCTACGGCGCAAAATTTTGCATCCATGCAACACACATGCCGCCATCTGTTTCCCATACGGAAGCCCCATTACGAAGAACAGCTTGGAATAACTCCAGAACTGTTGCCTTGATTTTTGAACGACTCCTTAATCCAGCTTAATGGTCGTATTGTATTTTGGCACGACACTATTCCAACCGAAGTCGTCTTTGAGCAATTTGGCGAAAGTATTGGAGGCTTTGACTTCGCCGTGGGTCACGAAGACTTTGCGCGGCTTGTTGTTGAGGGTTTTCAGCCAGCGGCAGAGTTCCTGCTGGTCGGCATGGGCCGAGAAGCCGGAGATCTTGGCAATACGGGCTTTGACGTCATATTCTTGGCCGAGGATGCGGACTCTTGGCGCGCCGTCGTGGATGATGCGGCCAAGAGTGCCTTCGGCCTGATAACCGACGAAGAGCACACTGCTTTCCGGACGGGAGATGTTTTGACAGAGGTGGTGTTTGATGCGGCCGCCGGTGCACATGCCCGAGCCGGCGATAACGATGACCGAGCCGCGGATGTGATTGATGGATTTGGATTCGGCTACCGAGCGGACCATGGTGATGCCGGGCATGCGGAAGGAACGTATCAGCTTGGTGGTATCGCTGTCGAAAAGGTAGGTGTGGCGTCTAAAGACTTCGTTGACTCTGACGGCCATGGGGCTGTCAACGAAGGTGCGCAGGTGCGGGATGCGATCGGCTTTAAGGAGCTGAGCCAGGTAATAGATCAGTTCCTGCGTGCGTTCGACGGCGAAGCTGGGGATGATGATATTGCCGCCGCGGCGATGGGTGTCGTTGATAACCTCAGCAAGCTCTTCCGGAATGTCGCTCTGCTTGCCGTGGAGGCGGTCGCCGTAGGTTGATTCGCAGATGACGTAGTCGGCGGAACCGAGGGCTTCAGGGTCACGGAGGATGGGCACATCCCAGCGACCGACGTCACCGGAGAAGATAATGCCGCGGCTTTCCTCGCCCTGTTTGACGGTGAAGCGTATGGCGGCGGCGCCGAGGATATGGCCGACGCCGATGAATTCAGCCTGGATGCCTTCGCCGAGATCAATGGGCTTGTCAAAATCCCATGGCACGAGTTTTGGGAAGACGGCTTCGGCTTCTTCGACGGTGTAGAGCGGCACATAGGGATGGGGGCTCTTGCGACCTTCACGCAGGTGGCGGCGCCGTTTGAATTCGGCGTCTTCCTCGTTGATCTTGGCGCTATCAACTATGATGATCTTGGCGATATCAACGCTGGCGCGAGTGGCGTAGATGCTGCCGGTGAAGCCGGCTTTGACCAGTCGCGGCAGCAGACCGCAATGGTCAAGGTGGGCATGGGTGAGGATGACCGCATCAACCTTCGCCGGCGGGAAAGGGAAGTCCTCCCAGTTGCGCGGCTTCAGTGGCCGCTCCTGGTAGAGACCGCAGTCAACCATGATGTTTTTGTTGTTTGCCCGCAGGAGATAGCGTGAACCGGTGACATTTTGCGTGGCGCCATAAAAGCTGATGGCAAATTCCATGTCGGGTACTCCTTGCAGCGGTTTGAGTTGGGGTGTCAGGGCTGGTCGGCGCCGAGCAATCCTTCGTGGAACCACACGGGCTTGTAGCCATGGTCGGTGAGGAAACGCAGGGCGCAGTCCAGGCGTTCGGCGTGATCAGGCACAAAGTGATGGTAGAAGGGCCAGAAGTACTGCTCGTGGGTCAGCAAATCAATGACTTCTGAGCGAGAACCGGCCGCGATGGCGGCCGACAGGCGGGGGAGAATATCGGCCAGCGGCGTGGTGTTGAGAACCATGTCAATTTGGCTGAGGATGATGCCGCTGGCGAATTCCATGAGGCGACCGCGGCTTTCGACCTGGGCGCAGCGCCAGTCGTCCAAGCCGTAGCTGACCGCGTAGCGCTGTTCCTGCCGGCGGAAATAGTCGCTGAGGACTGTTATGCCGTGCTTGGCCAGGGCCGGCATGGCTGACGGCAGCAGCTCGCCCCAGTGTACGATGGTAGGCGGGCACCAGCTGGCGGGGCCGGCGAAGCGCGTGATTTCGTCATGGATGAGATCAATATCGGCCAGGACTTTTTCCGCGCGGGTGTACTGGTAGGGGCGGTCCGGGAATTCCGCGTAGGCGTGCCAAGTCATGCGCAGCCATGGGCTGGCTTCTTCGAATTGCGCGCGCCAGCGGTCGGGCATCATCTTCAGCGTGAAGTCCTTTTCCGGGCTTTCATAGAAGATATTGAGGCTGAAGCGAGTGCCGTAGTTGTCATGCAGGCGTTTGAGAATGGCCAAGTAATGGTTGCTGAAAATGTCCTTGGGCTGTTGCCGGCAGAGATCGCGCAGGAAGAAGCAATTGTCGTCAATGGCGAAGCGATAGCGTTTTTGCTTTGCCCTATCCCAGATGACCGTGATGCGCTGTTCGCTTTGGCCTTGGTGCCCACTGGCGGTGACAACGATGTCATTGCTGCGCCGGCGCAAGGGAATTTGAGCCGAGAAGCCGTCTCCTTGGCGTTGCGCGCTGACGCCATTGACCGTCACTGCGCATTTCAGGGGCGCTGTGCCCCGGACTGTGATGAGCAGGGCTTCAGCGTCGGCAATGCCGTCGCGATGATTGAGCACGGCGCCATGTATCGGTTCCTGGATGTGCAGCATAAACACCTGTGGGTTAGGGAATGGATAATAGCATTGTCAGTCAGGCAAATATACACCTGAAACGTGGAATAAAACACAGGCGGGGAAAAGCTGCATTGGAGCTGCGTAAGCGGTCACCGATTGATAATTGGCCGTTTTCTGTTGCCTTGCAATGGAAATCATCCTTCGTGTCTGCTATGTGGCACGCCTTCAGCGTGTTGTTTCGGGTGGGGGCTTCCCTGGGGTTGCGCCCGTGGCGCACCCCCAGGCTGGTATGTGGTGCCCA
>JAAZKQ010000699.1 GCA_012799755.1 Lentisphaerota bacterium
CCGTTTATGTTCGTGTTCCTCGGCCTCTTTGGCGCCAGTCGGCGAAGCTGACTGGCGCCAAAGAGGCAATGGAACCTATGCAAGGTCTTCCCTTTTTACGCCTTGCATCCCAAGCGGTGTTTTTTTTAGGTCGCCCTTTCAGGGCTCTTTCCGGGTGTGGGCCTTACCCAGGGCAAGCGCCCTGCGGGCGCTTGCCCTGGGCTATCTTAGGCCGCGCCTTCGGCGCTGAAAACCAAAGGCAACAGAAAACGGCCAATTATCAATCAGTGACCGGTTACAGCAAAACCGTCTTCAGCCGTTCCGCCGGCCGCTGCAGAGATAACGATCAACCTCGTTGGCGACAATGACACCGTAGTTGGCGGCGCCAAGCCAGCCGGACATGATAATGCCCACCGACCCGGTATGGTGCAGTCCGCCGACTTGCTTGCCGATATCCATACTGGGACGCAGGCCCTCGAACTTGGTGCCGAAGGTCGCGCCGGCCACATGCCCGGTGTAGCGCTGGAAGGTCTTCGGGGTTGCCGCTTCCGTGTAATCCGCGATGCTGCGGATGGATGGAATGTAGAGGCTCAGGGCGTCAAGGGTGTCTTCGATCATGTCCTTCTTGGCGGCGCGATACTCTTCCTTGCTCATGGTCGCCCAGTCGCCATAAAGCGCATTCATGGACGCCACGACGCTGTACTTGTTCGTCCCCGGACGGATTTCCGGGTAGTACACCGAGTAGGTACGGCTGCTGATCTTGCGGCTGGACAGCGCCGCGGCGTCAAACTCCGGCCATGTCGAGGTGAAGAGCAGATCGCCGATATAAGGCAGTTTCTCGCCTTCCTTGATGCCGACATAGACCTGGCAGCTGCTGTTGCTCAGGCGCACCTGCTTGAGCTTCTCCAAGTACTCTGACGCGAAATGTTCGTCACCGACCAGCTCATGCACCAGCCGCGGCAGACTGCCATTGCCGACCACGGCTTTGCAAGCGACCTCGCGACCGTTAATGCTTACCGCGCGCACGCGCCGCGAGCCATCAACATAGATGCGCTCAGCACAGCTGGACAACTCAATATCAACGCCGTTGCGCCGCAGCTCTTCTTCCATCATCCGCAACATGAGGTCGGTGCCGCCGGTGAAGGTGTACACGCCCTCGCTCATGAAATTGCCGAAGACAATCGCGTAGCTGATTGCCGGCTCATCAAGGGTCGAACCGTTGGCGTAGGTAATGGGCTCCATGAGAAAGCGCCACACATCCGTCCGTCCCGGGAAAAAACGATTGAAAAATTCGCGGGTGGTCTCCCGCTGCTCGTCGTAGTAGTTCGCAGCGGCGATGGCGGCGTAAAAGGCCTTGACTTTATCTGCTGGGACCTTGAAATGGTCCGTGAGCTTGGCGCTGAAGTCGCTGGTATCAAAGCTGCTTTCCAGCTTATACTGCGGATTGTCAAAACGGATGCTCTTCACTTGCGTCACCCGGTCGGCAAAGTCCTTCCCCCAGTATTTGCGGAAGCTTTTCTTCATGCCGACGGGAAAGCCGTGCAAGGCCACATCAAAAATATGTCCGCGTCGCAGGAAATAGGTAGCCAGACCACCCAACTGCGAATGCTGTTCCGTCAATAAAACCGTATGCCCGGCCCGGGCAAGGCGATTGGCGGCCGTCAAACCGCCCAAACCGCCGCCAATCACCACAATGTCGTAACTGTCTTTCATTGCTTCCTGGGGTCGTGAGGGTACCTTGCCATGCTGCTGATGCAACGCGAAAAAGTACTGAATGTAATCCCTGCACGGCATAAACCAAGCCACGACGGGGTCTGTGACGATAACCGACCGTAAGTGCTCACTCGTTGATAATTGGCCGTGCCGGTGGTCGTTTTCTGCTGTTGTGCCTTTACAAGGCACTGCCTCATGGGGAGCTCGCCACCCCAGCCTGAAGGCTGGGGTTAAGCATGGTTAAGCGCCTACGGCGCAAAGTGATGCGTTTGCGGTGTCATGTCACACTGCGGGCTACAAAGCCCGCAGCACGGCCGGAAAACAGGTGCTATCTTGGTGAAAGTGGACAAGACAGACGACCGTAGACAACATGTGCCATCGTCCATAGCGTCCATACTGTCCATA
>JAAZKQ010000700.1 GCA_012799755.1 Lentisphaerota bacterium
GAGGGCCTCGCTGCCGCCGTTATAGGCGTCATTGAAGTGGTCGAGATCGCCGAAGAAGCCGGGATTGAGGAAGTCCATGATGGACCAGAGGTCGCTGAGCTGGTTTTCCAGAGGCGTGCCGGTGAGAGCCAAGCGTTGCTTGGCTTGGAGACTCTTGACGGCTTGGGTGACCTGCGCGGCGGGATTCTTGATGTTCTGTGCTTCGTCAAGGATAACGAAATCGAAGGGCTTGGCGGCAAGGAGGTCAATGTCCTGGCGGAGCAGGCCGTAGTTGGTGACGAGGACACCGTTGTCATTTTCGGCGAGGACGGCTTCGCGGTGGTGGCGATTGCCGCGAAGCGCCTGCACGGGCAGCTCGGGGCTGAATTGCTGTGACTGCTGCAACCAGACGCCGATGACTGATGCGGGACAGACCACCAGCGCGGTGAAGCTCTTGCTGCGGGCCTTGGCCCGGCGTTGCCAGGCACTGAGGAGCGCAATGATTTGTAGGGTTTTGCCGAGGCCCATGTCGTCAGCGAGAATGGCGCCGGCGCCGCAGAGACAGCGGTCGGCGAGGAAGCGTACGCCATCGCGTTGATAGGCGCGGAGGATCGCTGCGAGCTCCGGGGGCAGCGGCGGCGCTTCGGGGATGACTTCGCAGCACAACTGTTCATAGAACGAGCGACTGGCCGGCGCGACGTTGAAGCGCGGGTCTTTGACCAGCTGCTGGAGCTTTGCCTGGGCGTCGTGGCGGAGCATGGTGCCTTGGAAGTCGGCGAAGTCGTCTTGGCGGCAGGCCACGAGCAGCGCGGCGGCCTTCTGCGGATCAATGGCCAGCCATTCGCCCGAACTGATACGGAAGGCCGGCTGTTGACTGCGGCTGATGCGGGTGAGCTCGGCGGCGCTGATGCGGCTGCCACCGACGGCAAAGGCAATATCAACGCTGACGAAGGCGCGCTGGTCGCGCATTTCCAGCATGGGCAGCAGTTCGGCATCCTTGTCGCCGAGGAGTTGGCGCAGGGGGGCGGAATTGAGTTTGCCGAC
Organism: Lentisphaerota bacterium; assembly: GCA_012799755.1. Lineage (GTDB taxonomy): Bacteria > Verrucomicrobiota > Lentisphaeria > Oligosphaerales > Oligosphaeraceae > Oligosphaera. The sequence goes on from JAAZKQ010000700.1 coordinate 1,024, forward strand.
TGAGGCCGGCAGCTGCCGCCAAAAGTCTCGCAAAGCCATGGCGTTTTCGCCTGTTGCCGGCAGTTGCACGGCGTCGTTGCTGATGCTGCCGCGTACGGCTAGTTCGTGCAAGCTTTGCCGCAGGGCCTGAACTACCGTTCCGCCGCTGCTGCGGATGACAAAACGGCCTTGGCGCTCAATGATTGCCGATGGCAGGGCCTGGCTGGCGTCTGGTGATAGGGCGGCGCCGGCCAGGGTTGCCGAGATGACAAAGGCGTCGCCTTCCTGGCGGGCGCTGACGCGGATGTCCTCGGCCATGCCTTCTTCCCTGCTGACGCCGGGGCCGCTGACGATATCCAGGCGATTATTGATGAGTTCCTTGAGGTGAGTGCAGACGCCCTCACGCCGCATGCGCGGGGATTTCTTCGCAAAGTATTCGTTCAGGATGGCCCAAGGCACGGGCGGCTGGGAACTAAATATCTGGCGCCGGGTGATACTTGCGGCCGGGTTGTCCGCAGGAAATTCCTTGAGGAGCTCGTGGTAGCGCAAGCGGCGGCCGTCGCTGAGTTGGAACAGGGCTTCAATGAGCACCCATTCGCCTTGATCGTGCAGTTCAATGCTGAAATCCACTGGCGCGCTGAAACCGCCGGACTTGATGAATTCCTGGGTGCTGCGGTCAATGAAGCGCCCGGGGCTGTTCTGCCAGCGGCTGAGCCAGGAGCGGAAGTCCTGCTCACTGAGCTTGTGCATCTTGAGATTGAGGTCGTTGAAGCGGAGTTTTTTGAGGATGGGAAAGAGCCAGCGCAGGAATTGCTGATCCTTGTCGGGCCAAAGTCGCGACGGTTGCTTGTTTTGGGTGAGTTGGAAGCCGGCGTTGCGCAGGGCGCTGAGGGAGAGGAGCTGCCGCATGCCGTCTTCCTTGGCATAGAAGCGTATGCCGACTTTGCCGGGCTCGTGCTGAAAGTCCGCTTCGACTTCGAGCTCGCAGGGACGCCCGCTGCGTGGTTGCTGGTCTTGAAAGAAGTTACTGAAGGACTCCTGTCGCGGCCGTTGCGCGCTGCCGCCGAGGCGCGTTGGTGGGGCTTGGCTGTCGCCGGCCGGGGCCTTGCCGCCGGCAGCTTCGGGGCCGGGCAGTGGCCATTGCTCACGGCGGCAGATGATTTTGAGCAGGACATGGGCGGCGAAAGCGTGGATGCAAGTTGGGCTGATGTAGCCGCAGCTGCATCTTTGTCGCCATTGGCCATCGGCGAGCGTCCAAGTCGTGGACTGATTGCCGAGGCGCATACGCAATTGGCGTTCATCCCAATGAAAATCCGCATTGTCCTCGCGGTTGAGGGAGCTGAGGCTGGCGCGTTGAATGCCGCTGCTGAAGAGGGCGTTGATGTCGGCTTCAGAAGGCCATTGCGCCAGCCAGGGCGGTGGGGAGGGCGGATAGCTGAGTCGGGAAAAATTCATGTTGGCAGATTTGCGGTGGCGGTGTAAAAGGCCTGGGCAAGCGCGTCGGGTTGTGCGTGGTCAGGGTTTACGGCGGCGGCGGTGGCGCAGGTTGCGCCAGTCGAAGTAAACGACCAGCCGACCAAACATGCGTGCGCCGAAATCGCCCAGCGCGTTGAGATGTAAAACGCGGTCCAGGAAACTGCGTTTGAGGTCTATGGCCTTGACGGGACAGAATTCATGGCAGCAGTAGCAGCGAATGCAGCTGCGGTCGTTCAGGGACTGTTTCGGTGGCAGCATGGGATTGATGGCGGAAGGGGTGACGGGACAGCCATCGCGACAGCGTCCGCAATGGATGCAGCGGTCGCTAATGATCACGGGTTTGGGAGCGATTTGCCGGCGCAGCCAGCGGAGGAGAAAACGGGGCAGGGGGAGGATGCGCATGATATTGCTGGGTGCGCGCACCAACTCGAAATCAGGAACTCGCATGGACTCAATGCCGGCGCCATGGATGGTGATGCGCTCAAGGTCGCAGACGCCGTAGTCCGCACGGCGGGCGGCGTTGGTGATGGGCACGCTGTGTGAAGAGAGGCCGATGAGGGCGCAGCAGACGACGTCCACCGCCGTGAGGTCGGTGCCGACGACGAGGGCGCCGATTTTGCGGGGCGTGCCGCCGCTGGGACCGGGGCCTTCCATGCCGATAACGGCGTCCATCACGGCCAATGCGGGCTTGGCTGTGCGATTGATGTCTACCATCAAATCCGCGAGGTGATCGCGATTCTGGAAACGGAAGTGGAATTGCCCTTTGGCCGAGCCGGGAATGAGCCCGAATTGATTTTTGAGGGCGCCGGTGTAGGCCATTTGGGCATGAGTTTTGAGTTTTGGCAGGGTGATGAGCACATCGCTGTCCAGCAGGTGGCTGGTGAGGTCAATGCGCTTGGCCAGGCGATTGTGCTCATTGTAGAATGTGTGGGTGTCCAAGAAGTCACGCAGTTCGGCGCCTTCGTCCTTGATGACATCCAGCAGGCCGGAGCCTTTGGCAGCACTGCGGGTATCGCCGACGCCGGGGCCGTCGCCGACGCCGACTATGCCGCCGGCTTCTTTGACCAAGCGGATGACGGCACGGAGAATCTCGGGGTGAGTGGTGACTGCCAGCTGTGGTTTGGAAGGAGCGACCAGGTTGGGCTTGAGCAGTACGCGCTGGCCGGGTTGCACGATACCGGCCATGCCGCCGAAGGGACGCAGGCCCTCGCGCAGGGCAGCCAGGACGAGCGCCGGATCGTCATAGCTATCCAAGGGGATAATGCTGACTGTGGTGGTGCTGGTGTCGGGCATGGTGTTGGACCTGAGGCAAACCGCCTGCGGTTTATTTCTTGCCGCGGGGCTTTGGGGGATAGACCAAGCGCAGGATGAGTGACGTGACCAAGTAACAGAGGACAAAGCACAGCGCCAGGGCGAGGTGTCGCGTCGTGACGACGTCGAAGAGCGGTGCGCTGATGTAGTGGTCCAAGCGCGTGGCAAGCGGCGGCGCCACAATCAGCGCTCCGATCAGGCTGATCAGCAGACAGGCCAGGCTTAGTACCAGCGAGAACAGCATCTGTGCCAACAACAGGAATAGGAAAAGGGCCAACAGCGAGGCGAAAACCAAGATTAGGTATTTCCACCAGTCATGGCGCCAGTCAAAGCCCTCGTCGCCAAACTCCAGCACCTCCAACTCCATGGTCGCGAGTTTCTCCAACGCTGTGTTGCTTTTGCCTGAGTTGGGGTGATCTTGGTCTGTATTCGAGGCGGCGGGGTTTGATGCTGCGCTTGCAGTGGGGGGGACGTTCGGGGCGCTGCCGGCGCGCAGGAACGACACGGCGGGAAACAGAAGCGCCAAGAGCAAGAGGGTGTGTGATGCAGCACGAAAGGCGCAGAAGCAAGGCCGATGTGGTGAACCTGCTATCATGAGTAACTGCTGGATGTGGGTACGAATAAGCACGGAAAAAATGGCCGGCGGTGGATTTCGGGGACGGCGCTAACGGGACGAAAAACATAAACCAAGAATATAACACGCGAAACAGCGCTGTGGGATTGGCGCGCGAGGGTTTATGTTATCGGACATTTTTTATCCGCAGATTACGCAGATTTGCGCAGATTTTTTTGAGAGTAGGCTGCTTGGTGTAGGAAGGCCGGTGTGTTTGCGTTTTCCTGTCGCCTCA
>JAAZKQ010000701.1 GCA_012799755.1 Lentisphaerota bacterium
CAATCTGCGTAATCTGCGGATAAAAAATGTCTGTTATCAATCGGTGAGCGGTTACGGGACAACGCCGCCATTTTTGCCGGCCCTGCCCCGCGGCCTTGCAGTCGTGCTATATTGTAATCACCGTCGGATAGTTCCCGCTGTTGCCCCCTCCAGGAGACTATGAAATGAGCAGCGCCCAGCCTTTCTCCGTCGTCGCCGATTTCCCCGGCGCCAACATCGCTGTTGACCGCATTGACGGCAATGACATCTATGTACACCAGGAACTGCGCGGCACGCACCCCTGGTGGTTCCACTGGGCTTTCCGGGTGCTCAACGCCAACGGCCGCAAGCTCAACGTCCATTTCACCGAGCGCATCGGCTTCCCCACCATGGGCGTCGCCGTCAGTACCGACTGCGGCGCGACATGGCACTGGACCGGCCCACAGGCACTCTTCCCCAAAGAGCAAGCGAAGGGCTTCAGCGTCACGGTACCGGGCGGTGCCGACGACATCCGCTTCGCCATTACCATCCCCTACCAACAGAGCAATCTCGAAGACTTCCTGCAGGAGTTCCCGCAGCTGCGCTGCGATACGCTCTGTCACAGCCGCCACGGCCGCCCGGTCGAACTGCTGCGCGCCGGCCGCCTCGACGGCCTCGCCAACTACAAGCTCTACCTGAGTTCACGCCACCACGCCTGCGAGGCCATCGGCACCTGGGTTCTCGAAGCCATCATCCGCGCCGCCCTCGCCGATACCCCCACCGGTCACTGGTTCCAGGAAAACGTCGAAATCCTCGCTGTGCCCTTTGTTGACAAGGATGGCGTCGAAGAAGGCGACCAAGGCAAGGATCGCCGGCCACACGACCATAACCGCGATTACGCCACCGAGCTCTACCCCGAAATCATCGCCATCAAAAAACTCCTGCCTACGTGGATCGGCAATAGCTCGGCCATCGCCCTCGACCTCCATTGCCCGTACTTTGACGGCAAATGCTCCTACATGGTCAAAGTCGGTGACAAGAAGAATCTCGACACCCAGCGCCGCTTCGTCCAAATCCTCGAACGCACGCACAGCGGTCCCGGCGCCTTCCTCGAAAGCGACCACGGCGACTGGGAAAAAGGCGGCAACATCTATAAAAATGGCGTCCAGTCCACCCTTTGGCTCAGCACTCTCCCGGGCATTCTTCTCACCGGCACCATCGAAGTGCCCTACGCGCAGATTCGCGATGCCGTCATCTCCATCCCCGTCACTCGCAGCTTTGGCGACAGCATCGCCAAGGCCCTACGCGAACTATGGCTTTCCTAAGCAGGCCTGCTTGTTTTCCGCCGTTCGCGAATCACATTAAGCACTTTCATTTTCAGCCGGAGAGGTGGCTGAGTGGTCTATGGCAGCGGTCTTGAAAACCGCCGTACCGCAAGGTACCGAGGGTTCGAATCCCTCCCTCTCCGCCAACTTCAAGCCCCAAAAGGCCCGAAACAGTACCGTTTTGGGCCTTTTTGGGCCTCCTATGAAACTCGCCGCGCGAATCGTCAAAACTCACCACGAAGAACTGTCCAATCACCACGATGACAGGCAGCTGAAATCATCCAGATGCACAACTTGCCATTACTTGGCGATTTTTTGGCTTGTCAGGGGCGATTTTTTGGCTATTTTTCACGCAGTCCTTTAAATCACAGCCCACCCACCCTAGGGGGCCCCCATTTTCATAAGGTCGCGCGCGCAAGGGACAG
>JAAZKQ010000702.1 GCA_012799755.1 Lentisphaerota bacterium
CCGCCGGCACCTTTATGATGGGTTCGCCGGCAGATGAAGAATGGCGAGGCGCTAACGAAACCCTGCATCAAGTGACTTTGACCCAGAACTTCTACGTGGGTGTCTTCGAGGTGACCCAAAAGCAATGGGAGCGGGTAATGGGCACTTGGCCGAGTTATTTCAAAAACTCAGACTACCGCGACTCCCGCCCAGTGGATTACCTCTACTTCAAAGACATTCGTGGAAGTACTGCCGGTTCGGGCTGGCCGGCCAATAATGCCGTGGATGCCGACTCTTTCTTGGGGCGGCTGCGCTCTAAAACCGGCCTGGCCTTTGACCTGCCCACCGAGGCGCAATGGGAATACGCCTGCCGGGCCGGAACCGAGACCGCTTTGAACTCGGGGAAAAATTTGACCGCTAACCAGACATGTCCGAATATGAATGAGGTTGGACGATATACCAGCAATGGCGGACTGTATAATCCCGCGGATGGTGATACCACCAAGGGCACGGCCAAAGTCGGCAGCTATCTGCCGAATCAGTGGGGCCTGTATGATATGCACGGCAACGTATTCGAATACTGTCTGGACTGGTGGGATGGAAGTGATTACCCGGCAGAGGCGGTAACGGACCCCAAAGGCAATGCCGGCGGCTCCGGGCGCGTCATCCGGGGCGGCTACTATCGCGCCGACGCGGAAGTAAACTGTTCGGCGAGGCGTAACAAGACCCCGCCAAACATAAAAAGCAACGGTATGGGTTTCCGCCTCGCGTGGCCGATTCCATAGTCCCTGCCGTCTTGCGCGAAGGTTTTTTATCCGCAGATTCGGCAGATTCCGCAGATTTTTGGCGGTCTGTCTCGCTGCGCCCCGCTTTGCAGCGGCGCGCCGAGCCACGCCGCCGGATTTGCCTGATCCGCCCGACCACGCCGCCTGATCCGCCCGACCGCGCCGCCCCACCCTTCTACGGGTGTGTTTTGAGCAGCTTGCGGAAGCCATCGGCCATGACATTGATGTCGCAGCCGAGGGCTTTCCAGTGCATGAAGCGCTTGCCCCACACCTCGTCCTGCGCGGCATAGCCGCCGAGCATCAGGCCGGCGCGGAGGGTCTTCTCCAGGATTTCGTCAATGGCATTGGAGATTTCCGGGTCATCGAATTGCCCGGGCTTGCCGTATGACGAGGATAAGTCGAAGGGGCCGATGCAAACGCTGTCAATGCCGGGCACGGCGAGGATTTCATCCAGATTGCGCACGGCGTCCTTGTGTTCAATCTGGACGATCACCAGCGGGGCGCTCTTCGACACTTCCAGGTATTCCGCCAGGGGCTGCGTGTCATAACGCGTCGCCCGGCGCGTGGCGAAGCCGCGCTCGCCGCCATGCATGGGATATTTGCAGGCGCGGACGGCGGCCTCGGCGGCGCGGGCGTCATTGATCATCGGTATGATGACGCCGGCCGGCGCCAAGTCCAGTACGGGCTTGAGCAGGTAGTTCTCATTCCATGGCACACGAATGAATGGCGCGCAGCCCGTGCCGCGGATGGCCATGACGTGGTGCATGGCGTCCACAATGGTCATCGGTGAATGTTCGAGGTCAATCCACACAAAATCCATGCCGACATCGCCGGCCATTTCCGACACGCTGCTGTCGTACATCGTCACGATAACGCCATAGGCGGTCTTGCCCGAGGCGATTTTTTCCCGAAGGCGGGACAGATTGTTGATCTCCACGTTGCGCTCCTTGTTTGGGTGCTGCTTCAGTCAATGCGCCACTGTTGAAAACGGATGCACTGCCGGCGCCAGGTGTAACTGAGCGCCACCGTGCCATCGGCCAGCCCGATAATCGCCGGGTAGGAATACTCACTCGCGGGCGCCTCGCCATCACCGGGAGTATAGGGATATTCACTCTTGGATGCCTCGCCATCGCTGAGGGTGAGGCTCTGCGTTTCCGGCCAGCTCAAGCCATTGTCGTTGGAAAGATACAGATAGAGCTCATCGCGCCGCCCCCAATTGCGGCCATCGCGATTGGCGACCAGCAGCAAGCGTCCGTCCGCCAAGCGCAGCAGGTCCAGTCCCGAGTTGTTGTTGGGCTGCGCCGTCGCCGTCGGCAGCGACCAACTCAGCCCGAAATCCTCCGAGTCACTCCGGTAGGCCCGGCCGGCATTGCTGCGCAACAACATGTGGACCTTGCCGGGCGCGGACTCCCACAAGGCCGGCTGAATCAGTCCCAGCGCCGTGTACTTGTAGTCCACAACGGCGGCGGGCAATTCCACGGCGACCTTCTGCCAGCTGCGTCCGTCGTCGCGACTGATATCCACAAAGGGGCACCACGAGTCGCATTCCGTCGAACCCGGTGCCAGCACCCAGCCATTGCTGAGGATGATCGGCTTATTCTTGACCGGGCCGCGGCCGCCGCTGTCGTCACCGGCAATCAGCTCCGCCGGCCGCGACCAGCTTTGCTTGCTCTGATCATACTCGCAGACGTAGGTTCGCCAGTCGGCTATAGTCGCTCCGACCTTGAAGAAGAGGACGACGCGGCCCGACGGCATGCGCCCAAGCACGGGATTCCAATGCGGCAAATGAGCGCCGCTGCTGATTTCTTCCGACGGCGACCAGCGCGCGGTGGCGGGCTCGAAGCGCGACCAGTGGATGCGCACGTCATTGGCACCCTCACGGCTGCCGGCAAACCACGCCGCCAGGACGCCGCCGTCAGGCAGCGCCAGCAGGGTGGACGCATGGCTGTGACCAGGCGCCGGCGGCGTCACGAACATCTCCTGCAACATGGTGAAAACACTACTCATGCCGTCTATTCTCCATCCGTTGTTACGTTATCGCCGTCAGTTGTCGCTTCGTCAACCTCTATCGCCGCCGGTTCAGCCTGTGTGGTCAACCAGGCGCCGCTGTGAACCTTCGCCGGAATGCGACTCAGCGCCACGCCCAGCAGCCCGAAAAGCGTCCATAGCAAGACAAAACCAGCCACCGTCAGCGCAAGGCGCCGCAACGCACTCAGGCGCCACTGAAAGTGTGGCGCGGCACTGAGCTTAGCCACGCAGGACGCGCAAAGCAGTCGCCCCTCAAAATCAACCACGCACTCCCGGCAATAAAAGCGTCCGCAGCCCGGACAACGCGCCGCCGCCTCGCTCGCCGAGTGGTTGAAACACTGCTGACGAATCACCCGCGCCATCAGCCATTCCCTCCGCTATCACTGTCTGGCTCGACCGGGGTGGCGGCAGCAGGCGCATCAGCGGCAGCC
>JAAZKQ010000703.1 GCA_012799755.1 Lentisphaerota bacterium
GACGATAAAAGTCACAAAGCATTGACAACAAGTGATTTAATTTTATATTAATGTAAAAATGAACGTTTTTTTGGTGGCGATGAATCATGCATATGGCCGGCTAACCAAGCGGCGAGTTTCATAGGAGTGCCCTAAAAGGGCACCACATACCAGCCTGGGGTTGCGCCTGCGGCGCAACCCCAGGGAAGCCCCCACCCGAAACAGCACACTGAAGGTGTGCCACATAGTCAACACGATGGATGGGCGCCATTGCAAGGTACATGAAATACCTGTTATCAATGAGTGACCGCTTACCGGGAGCCAATCTGAGTATCCCCACCACCACCATTCACATCCCGTCGCTCCAATACCCAACGCCTCCTGGCGACGGTGCTCGCCGCAGGGCATGCTATTTTTTCTTCAAGAATAGCCCTTGCAATAGCCGCAAATACTTCGTATACTTGAGTAAACGATGTTTTTGCGCCGTTCGTTCGCCCGGCTTTTCAGCCATGGTTCCGTCAGGAAGGGTCTTCAATCCCGGACACTCAATGGAGGAGCTGCTCATGCACAGGTCACGCCACCAGCCATCACTGCTCTTTTTCACACTCATTGAGCTGCTCGTCGTCATTGCAATCATCGCCATCCTGGCGGCCATGCTGTTGCCGGCCTTGGCCAAGGCGCGGGAAAAAGCGCGGAGCATCTCCTGCGCAAGCAACGCCAAGCAAATCGCCCTCGGCGTCGGCATCTACCTCAATGACAACAACGACTATTTTGCCCCGACCTACTGGGGCACCAGCTCCTGGGAGCCCCTGCCCCACGCGTTCAAGTCACTCTACGCTGATTATGTCGGCGACAACATCATCTGGAAATGCCCGAGCCGACCGTCTGGAAACCCCGGCGAGCTCAACACCTCCAGCCCATGGACGGCCCTGGGCTATTCCCACTACGGTTACAACAACAGGTACCTGGGCGGCCAATCCCTGGCTATCGTCCAGGAGGCATCCAAGATTTATCTGATGCTGGAAAGCTTCTCCTATGATCGCTGCGGCATAGACGCCATTGTCCACATCTGGCCCAACACCGGCGCCATGGGCTGGACGAACGCCCGGCGAACGAATTTCCCCCACAGTGGCGGCCAGCAGCAGAACATCAGCCACGTTGACGGCCATGTGGCCAGCTACCGCGTCGGGTCAGTCATGCCAAGCTGTCAGCACCCGAACTGGACACCGTAACACGAAGTCCCGCCGTCGCATTTCCCAGCCGCCCCGGCGAAGCCAATAAGCGCTTCGCCGGGGCGTTGTTCTTTCGTCCCTTGGTCTGGCACTGTAAAACACGTCCGTCCGACGTAAACTTCTTCCCCGCCACTGCCCCTCGCAAAAAACACCTGGAGGCCCTGATGCGACTGCTGTCATCTCTGCTCTTTGTCTGTGCCACCGCCGCCCTCGCCCTTGATGTGCGGGTAGAATCCCGCAATGGCGTTCCGCAGATCACGGTTGACGGCCGGCCCGTGCGCCCGCGTTGGTTCTGGGGCGCCCCTACCAGCACCCATCACCCAATCGAACAGGGAAGCCAGCTGCTTGACCTGCGCTACCTCTGCGATAACGATTACCGAGGCCCTGTCACTTTCCATCTGCGCTTCCAAAACAGCCCGGTGACCCTGTGGATCGAAAAGATCATCATCAGCGACACGGTGACCGGCGAGGAACTTCTGCCGCCCTTCACCTTCGCCAAGGGCATGGACGACTTCAAGACCCGCTGGAACTACTGGCCCTTCGACGAGCAGAACACCGTCGGCAGCCTCGCCGCCGAGGAACATGCCGGCAAAACCTGCCTGAAGCTCACTCTCGTTGATCCCCCAAGCGGCGGCAGATGGCCCGATTTCCACATCTACAGCCGGGCCACCGAGCTTGCCCTGGTCGCAGGCCGTACCTACCGGGTGCAGCTATGGCTCAGCGCTTCCGCCCCCAGTGCGCTGATCTTTGCCGGCTACGCGCCGCCCGGCAAAGCCGGCCACAGCTTCAGCAAGCTCCTCAGCGACGGCCAGTTCCAGTCCCAGATCAAACTCGCCGCCGGCGCCGGCATTGACTTCGTCTCCACGCCCGTGCCCATGCCCTGGCCAAAGCCGGGTGAAGAGCCCGACTGGAGCGGCTGCGTCGCCGCCGTGGAACGCGTCCTGCGGACCAACCCCAGGGCCAAACTCGTCCCCCGCCTCGGTATGGCCCCGCCCTCGTGGTGGATGGACGAAAATCCCGACGAACTCATGCTCTGGCAAGACAACAGGCAACAGCACCGCCGCACCCAAAGCGTGTCATCGCAAAAGTGGCTCAGCGAAGCCTGCCGCCACCTGGCCGCACTCATCGAATTTCTTGACAACAAATACCCTGACAATATGGCCGGCTACCATCCCTGCGGCCAAAATACCGGCGAGTGGTTCTACCAGGACAGCTGGTCTCAGGAATATCACGGCTACGGCAAAGCCGAACAGGCTGCTTTCCGCGATTGGATCATAAAACGCTACCCCAATGACGACGCGCTCCGCCAAGCCTGGCAACAACCGGCCATCACCCGCCAGGCCGTGCGCGCGCCCGAACCACAGCGCCGACGCGACGCCGAACGCAACGGCATGCTCCTCAAACCCGGTCAGGCACAGGACGTCATTGACTACAATCTCTTCCTCCAGGACGCCATGAGCGACGCCGTGCTGGCCATCGCCAAAACCATCCGCACAGCCGGCAAAGGCAAAAAGCTCTCCGTGCACTTCTATGGCTACGGCTACGAGTTTGCCGCCATGTCCCGCATGAGCGCCTCCGGCCACTACAAGCTGCGCGCCCTCCTTGACAGTCCCGACGTTGACATTCTCTGCTCACCCATCTCCTACACCGACCGGCAACTCGGCGGCGCCGCCCACGCCATGTCCGCCGCCGAATCCGTCTTGCTCGCCGGCAAACTCTGGCTCTACGAGGACGACACCTCCACCCACCTGAGCACCGGCACCCCGCCCGGCTGGAAGCAGCGCGCCAAAAACCAATGGGAATCCCGCCAGAAACTCGTCCGCAACACCGCTCAGGAAATCTGCCGGAACTTCGCCTGCTGGTGGATGGACCTGCGCGCCGCCGGCTGGTTCAACGACCCGACTTTCTGGCAGGACATGAAGCAGCTTGAGGCCATGGAATGGTCGCTGATCCGTAACCCGCAGCCCTTCCGGCCGGATATCGCCTCCGTCCTGGATGAATTTTCCGCCAACTACACCATTGATGGCAACGGCGTCAGCAGGCCGCTGATCTACATTGATCGCGCGTCCTTCCCGCGCAGCGGCAGCACCTTCGGCCAGTATCTGCTTGACGACCTTCTCGCCGGCAGAGTCTCCAGCCGCCTGCTGGTCATGCTCAACCCGTGGGTGCTTGACGACGCACAGCGCCAGGCGCTGCGCCAAGCCGTCGCCGGCCGCTGCGTTCTGTGGTGTCACGCGCCGGGTATCATGGACCCCGTCAAAGGCCTGGACCTCCAGGCCAGCGCGGCCCTCAGCGGCTTTCAACTCCAGCCCATGACCACGCTGGCCCCCTGCGTCGTCAACGCCACCGCCGCCGGTCGCGCCCAAGGCCTGCCCGAAAGTTGGGGCGGCGGCACCAAACCCGCCCTGCTCTTCAGCGTCGTCACCGCCCCCGGCGATGAGATTCTGGCGACCTGGCCGGACGGCGCCGCCGCCGTCGTCCGCCGCGGCCAGGCCTTCTTCAACGCCATGCCCGCCCTGCCACCGGAACTACTCCGCTACGCGGCCGCCTGCGCCGGCATCACCAGCTATACCAAGGACGACTGCGTGCTTTTCGCCCGCGACCCCTATTTCGTCGTCCACGCCAACCATGAAGGCCCGGTCACGCTGCACTTCCCCGAAGCCCGCAGCGTCACCGACCTGATGATTAATGACGCCCAGGCAACAACGGCCGCAAAGTCCTTCACCATGGACCTGCGCCTTGGCGAAACCAAAGTCATCAAAGCCACTCCCGCAAAGTAATTGCCGCAGACGAATCACCATCCCTTTGTCAATCCACAGCCATACATCAAACCGAAATCTCCGCCAGCAAAAAAAGGAGCTCCCATGCGAATAAGCAACCACTTGACCAGTGCCCTGTTGACCGCCCTGTCCTGCCTGCATGTGGCCGCCGCCACCATCACCTGGAACTTCGACCAGTCCGCCACCCCCGATGGCAGCACAACGACGCTGCTTGCCGGCACACCCGCCTTCGCTCAGCAGGATGACGCCACCGGCCTGGCCCCCAACACAACGCTCAGCTGGGCCAGTGTGCCAGAGCTGCAAATCAAGCCCGGCCTTGATGTCGCCTGCCGCTTCTATCTGCATGAACTCCGTGAGGGCGTGCAAACTATCGCCATCAAGGACGGCGAGTACCTCCTCCGCGTTGATTGGGCGAGAGAAGGCGGCAATCTCTCTTTCTTTGTCTATCTTGGCGGCCGCTGGGAAAGCCGCGTCAGCGGGCCTGTCGTCAAAGCCCGGACCTGGTACGACGTCCGCGCCTGCTGGACAGGCCAAGCCCTTAACATGACCGTCAACGGCGAAGCCTATCACTGCAATCGTATGGGAACCTACACGACAACGGAGAATCCGCTGGTCATCGGCCCCATTGCCGGCGTCATTGACACCCTCGTCATCCGCAATCCCGCCAACGAACGCCTGAACGTCCTCAGCAGCATCGTTGAGCAGGACAGCGACGCGCCCTTTGACGCCGGCAGCAGCCGGAAACTCCTCCAGCCCTGGACCTGGGGCAAGGACGACGTTGATCCGAACACTCTCGCCATCGGCGGCGATAAACTCTGGGATGCCTGGCAGGCCAAAAACGGCATGGACGCCGGCTTCCAGCAAGACCACGTCAGCTGCCGACCGGCGTCAATCAGCGCCATGTTGGTCAGTCCGCAACTGAACATCCCCATTGCCGCCATGCCCTATCTCTGCCTGGACTTCGCCGAGGCCGTCGCCGGTCAGCTCGGCTATCTGGACCTGATCAGCGATGCGGGCTGCGGCACCATCAGCTTCGAAGTGGCCAATCCCGGCAGCCCCACCATCGTCGCGTGCACCCAATCCCAGGCCTGGACAGGCAAGGTCCGCCGCTTGGCGCTGTCCTTCGCCGACCCCAACCCGGTCGTTCTCTCGCAGGCGACACTGGCGGACCGGCCCATCGGTCGCCCGGCGCTCTACATCCGCAGCCTGGCGCCCGGTCGCGCCAAACTCCGCCCGGGACGCAAGGAAAGCATCGTCCTCGGCCTGCAAAATGTCGGCGGCGAAGCCGAAGACATCGAAGTGAGCCTGCGTGTTCCCCGCGGCATCAAGCTCCTTGGCGAAGCCAAACAGACCATTCCCTATTTGGGCATGGACGATTTTGACATGGCCACCTGGCACTTCGTCGCCGAAAAACCCGGCAGCTACCCCGTGACCCTGATCGCCAAAACCGGCAAGGTCAGCAGCAGCAAGGACATCACGCTGCTTGTCGAGCCCATGCCCGAGCTAGCGCCTCAAGACTATGTGCCCAAGCCCATTCCCGCCAAGACCGACTACATCACTCTCATGCACTACTGCGCCCTCTGGAAAGAAGGCACCCACTTCGGCTGGAAACGTATTGAGCCCTATCCCGAATGCCGACCGGCCATCGGCTGGTATGACGAAGGCACGCCCGAAGTCGCCGACTGGCATATCAAATACGCCCTTGAACACGGCATCAACGGCTTTATCTACTGCTGGTACCGCGCGACCCTCGACCCCGAAATCACCCAAAACCTCGGCCACGCCATCCACGACGGCCTCTTTGCGGCCAAGTACCGCGATATGTTCACCTTCACCATCATGTGGGAAAATGGGCGGCGGGGCGTCAAGGATGAGGCCGACCTGCTTGATAACGTTCTGCCCTTCTGGATCAAAAACTACTTCACCCACCCCTCTTACCTCAAACTTGACAATCAGCCCGTGCTCTTTGTCTGGCAGCCGCGACCACTGCTCGAACAGCTCGGCGGCCCCGAAAAAACCAAAATCGCCTTTGACAAAATGCGCGAGCAATGCCGGCGGCACGGCTTTGCCGGCCTGCGCATCATCGCCTGCATGCCCAATGCCAACAAGACACTCGGCAAGCTCATCGCCGAAAGCGGCTGGGATGCCCTCACCGGCTATACCGTCGTACCCCCCAACGTGCCCATCGCCGGCTATGACCCCGCCGGCCTCGCCTACCAGGAC
>JAAZKQ010000704.1 GCA_012799755.1 Lentisphaerota bacterium
CCAGCCTGGGGTTGCGCCCGCGGCGCAACCCCAGGGATGCCCCCACCCGAAACAGCACGCTGAAGGCGTGCCACATAGCAGACACGAAGGATAATTTCCATTGCAAGGCAACAGAAAACGGTCAATTATCAATCGGTGACCGGTTACGTTTCATGTCCCATTCAAGCGCGAGCGCAGATTAGTCAGCATAGGAGTCCCAATGGCCGATCTTTCCATCAATTTCGCCGGCATTGCCATGCGCAATCCGGTCGTCACCGCCTCCGGTACTTTTGGCTACGCTAAAGAGTACTCCCGCATCGTCCCGCTTGAGCGCCTGGGCGCAGTCACCGTCAAGGGCGTATCGCCCTTCCCGTCCCACGGCAATCCCATGCCGCGAACCACCGAGGTGTACGGCGGCATGCTCAACGCCATCGGTCTGCAAAATCCCGGCATTGACCGATTCATCAGCGACGACAATTACCTGCCCTACTTGCGGCAGCTGCCCTGTCCGGTCTTCGTCAACATCTGGGGCAGGACCATCGAGCACTACGCGGAAGTCGCCGCCCGCCTGGAAGCTGAAAAGGAAGGCATTGCCGCGCTGGAAATCAATATTTCCTGTCCAAACATCAAGGAGGGCGGCATTGCCTTCGGGACGGACCTGAAGCTGGCAGCAGCCGTGGTCAAGGCCGTGCGCGACGTGACGACCCTGCCCCTGATCACCAAGCTCAGCCCCAATGTCACCCACATCGGCGACTTCGCGCGCTGCGTAGTTGATGCCGGCAGCGACGCCATATCGCTGATCAACACCCTGCCGGCCATGGCCATTGACATTGAGACGAGGCGTTTCCGCATCGCCAACCGCATTGCCGGCCTGAGCGGCCCGTGTTTGAAGCCCGTCGCCGTGCGCATGGTGTATCAGGCGCGCGAAGCCGTAAAGGTGCCCATTCTGGGCATGGGCGGTATTTACAGCGCCGCCGACGCCATTGAATTCATGATGGCCGGCGCCAACGCCGTGGCCGTCGGCACCGCCATTTTCAGCAATCCCGGCTGTCTGGTGGAGATCATTGACGGCATCGCCGCCTGGCTGGACAACCATGGCATCGCCGACGTCAATACCATCGTCGGCGTCATGCACGAGGCCTAGCCGCAACGCCGCCGTCCGGTGCGCCGGAGGAATGCCAGATGCCAACGCTCGTGACAGTCGCCCTCATCGCTTGCTGCACTGCGACACTACTGCAATGGCGACGACGGCAAGGCACGCGGCGTTTCTTTGCCGACCGCTACCGCGATCCGGCCACGCGGATTCCCGACGGCGGCGGCGTGACCACATTGTGTCTGATCATCGCGGCTGTCGCCATAGCCGGCGCCGCGTTCGTCGCCCGGCAGTACCGTACTACGCACAGGCCGGCAGCGCCAAGGCTGTGTTTCCTCCTGGATTGCTCCCCAAGCATGCTGGCGGCGAGCCGGCGCGGCACACGCCTGGCTGAAGCCAAGGAGATGGTCACGGCAATTATGGACGCTCTGCCCGAGTGCGAACTCTGCCTGGTCAGCTTTGCCGGCAACGCCATTGTGGATTATCCTTCCAGTCGCGACCGACGCGCTTTCCGTCAGGCCCTCGCGGCGGTGGAACCATCGCCGGCTCTTGCAGCCGGCAGCAGCCCCAGCCAGGCACTGCAAGCGCTGATGGGCATCTTGCCTGATACGCCCCAAGAATCGGCGCACACCGTGCTGATCATGCTCAGTGACGGCGAGATCAACGACCCAAATCCGCTCCTGCTGGACATTCCCTGGATCACCCGGTCTTATCCGCTGTTGCATATACTCACAGGCATCCCCGGGCAGGACAGGCCCGTGCCCAACCCACTGGGGCCGCAATGGCTCAGCGATCCCGACAGCGGCGCTGTCGCCACCAGCCGCGCTGATGACCAGGCGCTGAAGACACTTGCCGCGCTGTCGCCGCAAGCGGCTGAATTCTTCTCGGTCGCCGATTCCGCAACAAGCATCAGTGAACGAATTCGGCAGCTCGCCGGCGGCGATAAGGGCGCTCACGCCCGCCACGCATCGCAGCTGCTTGGGCTCATCGCCCTCGCGGCCCTGTTCGCGGCAATGTGGCCGCGACG
>JAAZKQ010000705.1 GCA_012799755.1 Lentisphaerota bacterium
CGGCGCTGAAAACCAAAGGCAGCAAAAAATGTCTGTTATCAATCGGTAACCGCTTACAAATTGCCAGTGTCTCAGGACGACTTCCAGCCTATAAGGCCGCAACCTGGATGCGCCATCCCGGAAGAAGCCGCCAACCCCGTTCAGATTCCCCGCCCCAACGCTGTAACTGCCTTGTGCTGAAAGTCAAGCCGCCTTTCTGTCATTATTTATTTACAGACTTCTGTGCATAACTGCTGCTGTGCATAACCGACAGCCGCCAAAATAAGCCTCTGCAAAAAAACGCGAGTGTCATAACCATCTAAGCCACAGGATAGTATAGATGGCAAACAGTATTGTAAGTTTTTCGTTAGGCTTGTTGACAACTTGTCAACAACAAGGGAAAAATTGCCCGCAAGCGGTTTTTCAAGGGGAAAAAATAAAATTTTTTACCCCACGACGGCATTTTTCTCACGGCGTCGCTGCAAGGACAAAAGTCCTATCTGCCGCTTGCAGCGTGATAGCGGTCGAGCTACTTTTCGTAGTTCCCCTTTTTTCAGTCTGGCAAGCCCCCTCAACACAAAGGACCACCCATGTTAAAAAGACTCATGCTATGCTTGGCCATTGGCTCTTCCGCCCTGATGGCTGCTGACAAGTGCTTGATCGAATGGACCTTCAAGACGGCAGACGACGTCGCCGCCTGGGCGGCCAAGACCAGCCACGTCTCGGATGTCACCCTCTGCGAAGAGGGCATACGCGGCGTGCTCAATGACTGGGACCCGTGGATCACCAGCCCTACTTTCCACATCAAAGCCAAGCCCTGGCAATACGTCGAAATCATTGCCAAAACCGACGCCAACGGCAGCGGCAACATCTTTTTCACGGACACCCATACTTCGCCATACGATGGCTTCTGGCCGAGACTCAATGTCGGCGTGCGCTTCACGGGTGACAATCAATGGCACACCTATACCGTCACTCCGGGCTGGACGCTGAAGAACATCATCAAAATCCGCCTGGACTTTCCGGCGGTCTATGAAGCCGACAAGGGCAAGAAGTCCTTTGTTGTCAAGAGCATCCGCATCATGGAGCCCGACTACGAATCAACGCCGCCAACCACGCCCCGCTGGAGTTTCCGTAACGGCTCCGCCGGCTGGCATGCCGCCGATACCAGCGTCCTCAGCAGCAAGGGCGACGCCCTCCGTGTAAGCTGCAGCAGCCCGGATTCACGTCCCGCCATCAGCAGCGGCCCCGTTAACATTGACAGCTTTGAGCACGGCACCTGGCTGAACCTCACTATGGCCGCCAGTGCCGGCCGCGAGGCCGAGCTGAGCTGGATTTCCTCCGTCATGGGCAGAAAATCATGCAGCTTCCCGATCACCGCTGACGACCAGTTCCACATGTATAATGTTGATCTCTCCGGCAAACCCGGCTGGATGGACCGTATCTACGATATCACCCTCACGCTGAGCGATGTGCCCGGCGCCAGCGCCGCCATTCGTGAGCTATCGGTCGCGCCGGACCCGCAAGGCCCCGCGCAACTCGTCATCAACAACGCCGGCCTGGTTGATGCGCTCAACCGCACGAACAAAGCCTGCGAGTTCTCCTATACGGTAGTCAACACCGGCGGCGCCAACGCCGAAAGAGCCACCATCAGCCGCCTGATTCTGCCCGACGGCGTCACCGTCGCGGAAAAGGACAGCAACTGGCTGTTCCTACCGACCATGAACCCCTTTGAGCCGGTGACCCATTCCTTCCATCTCCAAGCCGCCAAACCTGTCAGCGGCCAATACGAAATGGAGATCGCCTTTGCTGACCGGCGCGTATCCCACAGCGGCACGCTGGTCTTCACCCCGAATCTCAATCTGCCCAAAGCCGATTATGTGCCTGAGCCCAAACCCGTCGAAAGCGACTATGAAGTCGGCGCACTCTATTTTCCAGGCTGGGAACGCTACGAAAAATGGGAAAAAATCTGGCGCGTGGACCCCATTCGCAAGCCGGTGCTGGGCTGGTATGACGAGTCCAATCCCGAAGTCGTTGACTGGCAAATCAAATGGCTGGTGGAAAATGGCATCCAGTACCTGCTGGTTGATTGGTACTGGCACCACGGTCGCATCAGCCTCGAACATTGGGTACAGGCCTTCCAGAAAGCCCGCTACAAGTCCTACATGAAATGGGCCATGATGTGGGCCAATCATAACCCCAAAGGCTCCCATTCCCGCGAAGACCAGATCAAAGTCACCCGGTACTGGATCGAAAACTACTTCAACACCCCCGAATACTACTGCATTGACGGCATGCCCGTCGTCATGATCTGGAGCTGGAGCCGCATGGAAGAGGACATGAAAGGACAAGGCGGCGTCAAGGCCTTGTTGGAAGTCTCCCAGGAAGTCGCCCGCGCAGCTGGTTACAAGGGCATCCACTTCTCCGTCATGAAATGGCCGGAAGCCGAAGTTGATCCCGCCAACATCCAGTGGCTCAAAGACCAAGGCATGCACTCGACCTCAATCTACCATTACATGCACCATGGCGGCAGAGCCGGCAACCCACGCAATTTCTCCTTCGAACACGTCGCCGCCACCAACAAGGACCTGTGGGAAAAATGGTACGACGTAGGCATCCTGCCCTTCTTCACCAACATCTCCACCGGCTGGGACGACCGCCCCTGGAACAACCGCACCATCATCTATGGCCGCACCCCCGAACTCTTCAAGCAAATCTGCGAGGACGCCAAGGCCTTCGCCGACCGCACCGGCCTCAAAAAGCGCATCCTGCTGTCACCCCTGAATGAGTGGGGCGAGGGCTCCTACATCGAACCCAACCGCGAATTCGGCTTCGCCATGTACGAAGCCGTGCGCGACACCTTCGCCAAAAAACCACGCCGCGGCTGGCCCAAAAACTATGGCCCGGCCGATGTCGGTCTCGGCCCCTACGACTACCCCAAACCCACAGACACCGGCGACGGCAAACGCAGCAGCTGGGATTTCGCCAACAATAGCTCCCAAGGCTGGAGAGCATTCATGGGCATCAGCGACTGGAAAGTCGAAAACGACCAGCTGGTCTTCACCACCGCAAACCATGACCCGGCGATAAATATTAACCTCAATCGCCTGGATACCAGGCAGTTCAAACGCATGACCATCCGTATCAAGGCCACCCCCGCCGAAGGCGCCGATGTCTCAACTGACTCCGTGCAGCTCTTCTGGTCCACCACCACCGCGCCGGTCACCGAGCCCCTGTCCACCAAGGCAGCTTACAAAGCCGACAATCAGTTCCACGACGTCGTTCTCAATCTCGGCGAACACCGCCTCTGGCGCGGAAAAGTCACCAGCTTCCGCATTGACCCCATGTCCCGCAAGGACGCAACCGTCACCATTGACAGCATTAAGCTCGAATAGGCAGAACTGGCCAGGTGGAAAGGACAGCTTGATCGGGCGGATCAGGCGGATCAGGCGGATCGGACGGATCGGACGGATCGGTCTGATCGGTCTGATCGGACGGATCAGGCGGATCAGTGGCTCCGCCTGCTGACAGGTGAGGCAAGCGTATCCAGTCCACCCTGTCCACCTTGTCCACCCTGTCCACTCGGCTGAAACACCGTCTCGTCTCCCGTTAAAAAAAGAAAGCCCACCAGAGGCTGCTTGCAGCCTGGTGGGCCTGATGAGTGAAATGTGCCAGACGATGTTACCCCGTCTGGTCACCGCCGATCCGCTTACGCCGGGCACTGCGCCCTGTTCGCCTCCGACGTCGTAGCGCGTCGAAATCCGTTACCGACCTCTGTTGGTCCGGCGCGACTCGGCAGCTTGGTGGCTAGGGATCCTGGTCCTGTCGTACACGGCTGCGTGTCGTCCTTCCGCGTCAACGAATCGGCTAAAAGCTTTGTTTTACTATAACTCCTTATTCCGCTGCCGCCTCGGCCTTGCAGCAATTTTTCTTTTTGGCGGCGGCTTTGACCGGACATTCCTTGGCAGCCGCGCAGGCTTCAGTGCCCTTTTTGCACGCTTCGGGGCAAGTGCATTTGCCATCTTCGCCCCTCTTTGGGCAGGCGACTTCGCTCTTGCAGCTGCCATCGGCGGCCCTCATGGCGCAGCCCTTTTTCTCTGCGCAGCAACCGGCGGCCCTCATGGCGCAGCCTTCCCTGGCTTCAGCGGCTTTCATGACACAGGCGCCTTTTTCAGCCTTTCTGGCGCAGCAGCCGCCCCTTTTCGCTTTTTGGGCGAATACGCTCACTGTCAGCAGCGCCAGGGCCGCCAGTGCAATCATCATTATGCCGCTTTTTTTACTCATGCTCATTATTGTAGAGTCTCCGTATGTTGTTTGTGTCAGCTGATTGTGAAAAAACGTCAAGAAAACGTAATCGGCCACCCATTGATACTGGTCACGCCGGTGGTCTTTTCTGCTGTTGTGCCTTTACAAGGCACGACCTCATGGGGAGCTCACCACCCCAGCCTGAAGGCTGGGGTTAAGCATGGT
This sequence comes from Lentisphaerota bacterium, assembly GCA_012799755.1. Taxonomy (GTDB): domain Bacteria; phylum Verrucomicrobiota; class Lentisphaeria; order Oligosphaerales; family Oligosphaeraceae; genus Oligosphaera. The sequence goes on from JAAZKQ010000705.1 coordinate 4,450, forward strand.
TAAGCGCCTGCGGCGCAACATGGACATGATGGACACGATGGACGACAACACCTGCCCGCCCGCCGTCCATACTGTCCATACTGTCCATAGCAGCTGACAGCAACAACGGTTATCAATGGGTGCCCGCTTACAAGAAAACACGGGGGTCAATTTATCACTTCTTTCCGCTGCCGGCCTTCAGGCGATACTCGTACAGCGAGTAACCGACTTCACGGCAGGCGGCTATCGTCTCCGGGTAAGGGGTGTCAACAATGTCAACAAAGCCAATCTGGAAGTTCTCTTCATCCGCACCGCGACCCGTTGTGGGTTGGTCAGCGTATTGGAACCAATGACAGCCCACAAAGTTCCGATGACGAAGCATTCCTAAGACATAATTTTTATAGGCTTCAGCGCGGGCTTCCTGTGTCTCCACCGGCTCCAGGCCGGTATGGAACATGCCGCGGTCCAGCGCGCCAAAATGGAATTCGCCGATAAGCAACGGCACGTCGCGACTGCCGGCATCCTTGTAGAACGACACGTCGAGACGATAAAGATTATGACTGACGATGTCGCAGTAGGCGCCGGCGATATCCTCGGCGTCCGCGTTGGAGGTCGTCCAGACGAAACGGCAGCCCGCGTACAGCTGATTCGGCGCGCCGGCCTTGAGAGCATCGCGAACAGTGCGGAAGTAGGTCTCGATGAAGGCGCGATTGAAGACACGCAGGTCCCGGCGCGCGGCGTCATTGAGCTTCACCTCGTCGCGATTGGCGCTCATGGCCTCCCAGGAGGCGAAAGACGTCTCCCAGGCCGCATTGAGGGCCTGGATGTCGGCGTACTGGGCCTGCAGCCCCTTGAGCAACTCAATCTTCGCCGCCTGCTCCGGCGGCGACAACAGCGCGCTCTCCGCCAGCGCCGTCACGTTACCCCAGCGCGGTTCGTTACCCACGAAGTAGCCGATGCACCACGGATCGTCAACGCTCTTGCCGCGCTCCCGAGCGATACTCTTATCAAGAGCCTGGCGAAAACTCGGGTCAAAGACATCGCTGAATCTGCGCTTGTGGCCCACGCCGCCTTCCAAAACCTTGACGCCCCAAGTGCCGACGCTGACAAAGTACGGCGTGCGCCTTTGCAGATAAACGTTCGCATCAGACCAGTTGCCAATGGTGTTGAGGCCCCAGCTGCGCAGCCGGCGATGGGCGAGATCGCGGGCCTTGGCCTGCCAGTCTTCGCCGTACTTGCGCATAATGTTGGCACGGTTGAAATCAAACAGCTGCGGTTTTTTCCCCCGGTAATAACCGTTGTACTGCACCAGATACTGCGTAGAAAAGCAGTTCTTGAATTCCTCCCTGTCCCCGGGAAAGTCCTGGAACCAGGACGCGCGGTCGTCAATCGGCGTCCCCTCATTGCAGCGCACGCAATCCAGCCCATGACTGATGAAGAGGCGGCCATCGGGATCAACCAGCCACCACTTGTCGGCGTACTTCTCGGTGCGGAAGAATCCCGTGGCGTTCAGCTGCGGTCCGGCGGCCCAGCCGCCCCACTTATTCCAGTCGGCGGGACCGGGCATCGCCGCCAGCTCCTTTTCCTCGGCGACGCGATGCGCTTCAATATCCTCGGGGCCATGGACTTTGCCGGGCCAATCGCGATGAATGAACTGCCCGTAGGTGTCAATGAAGGGAAAGAAGTTGTCATTGTTAAACACCGGCCGCTCAGCGCCTGTCACAGCCTTGCCGCTAGCCTTGATGTTGTCAATCTCAATGCTGTAGCTCTCCTGGGGGCTGTCCATGAACACCAGAATCTGAGAGACGTTGCCGGCATTGACTGCCGGCACGCCGCCCATCCCGGCATTGATTTCGACCGGATAGCCTTGCATGCCAAAGAGGTCCACGGTCATTTTGCCGTCGGCGTTGTCATAGCTGATATCCAGACGCCGAGTCTCGCCGGGCATAATATCAATCTCCTCTTGCCAAAAGCCCCTGCCTTTGCCAATGCAGTGGTAGTCAGAGTCAACGCGGGGGTAGTCAAAGCGGAAACCCACCTGGGCGACCTTGGCGCTGGTGTTGCGGATGTCCAGACCAATGCGCCGATAGGGGCGCAGGTCCCACTTGCCATCCGGCGCCTTGAGCGTGATGCCCGGCCAACGCGTGCCACGGGGCTGAAAAACGATTTCCAGCGCGCATGCTTCGGTCAAGCGCGTGGTCGTCTGCCGCATCTCCAGCAGTTCCGGGGGCACCGGCTCACTGAAGTCGTAGAGCACCAATTCGTCCGCCATACTCAGAACTCCCATGGTCATTACTGAACTTGCCAGCAAAGCCAGCAGGCCGCGAAAACGGCGCGGCCAGGGAAACGTGATATTGCGCAAGAATGTCGTCATAAGGCTCCTTTGCTTCAACCTGCCAGACTGTCGAAAAGCTACCGCCGCTTTGACGCCGGCAGCCGCAAGGCAGGAGGGGTACTGGTAGTTATAGTTGATGGACTGGTAATGGTTAACGCATGAGCTCGCCTGCTTATTGCAAGCGGTCACTCTTTGATAGCCGTGTCCCAATGCGCACACAAGCGCTCGTTGAAAAGCAAGCTCGGAGAGCTGGCACCATGCGTAACCCCAGGTGGAGCGAAGCGGAACCTGGGGCAAGGCATCCCACCGAAGTCTGAGCCTTGGAAAGGCGACACATGAAGTGTCGCCCCCCCGGGGCTCCGGCCTTATGGGGCGGCGCCACCCCAGGTTCCGCAGTGCTCCGCACAGCTCCACCTGGGGTTACTCATGGTATTGCCTCGCCGAGGCAAAGCAAAGAGCAAACCCTACATCTTCACTCCTGTGCATCCGGCGATGTCAGTCAACAAAACACGCCACTACTTTCCCGCTACGATTCAACGGAAACAACTTAACGCCTATGGCCTCAGCCTGGGGATGGACATCCCCCAAAACGGGCGCCCCGCAGGGGCGCTACCGGACGTCTGGCAAATACAAGCGCTATGTCAAATCCCTCTTTTCATCACCAGCTTTCACACATTGCCCCCCCCGTCACTTCTTTTCGCCGCCGCCTTTCAGGCGATACTCGTAAAGCGAGTAGCCGACTTCGCGGCTGGCGGCAATCGTCTCCGGGTAAGGCGTGTCAACAATGTCAACAAAGCCAATCTGGTAGTTCTCTTCGTCCAGACCGCGACCTGTTGTGGCCTGGTCCATGTACTTGAACCAATGGCAGCCCACGAAATTCCGATGCCGAAGCACTCCTAAAACATAGTTTTTATAGGCTTCAGCACGGGCTTCCTGACTCTCCGTCGCCACCAGGCCGGTATGGAACATGCCGCGGTCCAGCGCGCCAAAATGAAATTCGCCAATGATCAGCGGCACATCACGACTGCCGGGATACTTGAAGGACGACACGTCGCGGCGATAGAGATTGTAGCAAACGATGTCGCAGTAGGCGCCGGCGATATCCGCCGCGTCGTCATTGACCCAGGCAAAACGGCAGCCCGCGTACAGCTGATTCGGCGCGACAGCCTTGAGAGCATCGCGGACAGTGCGGAAATAGGTCTCAGTGAAAGCGCGATTGAAGACGCGCAAATCCTGGCGCGCGACGTCATTGAGCTTCACCTCGTCGCGATTGGCGCTCATGGCCTCCCAGGAGGCAAAGGCCGTCCCCCAGGCCGCATTGAGGGCCTGAATATCGGCGTACTGAGCCCGCAGAACCTTAAGTAGCTCGATCTTCGCCGCCTGCTCCGGCGGCGACAACAGCGCGCCCACCGCCAGCGACGTCACGTCGCCCCAGCCCAGTTCATTATGCACGAAGTAGCCGATGCACCACGGGTCGTCAACACTCTTGCCGCGCTGCTGGGCGATGCCCTTCTCAATGGCCCGGCGGAAACTCGGATCATAGACGTCGCTGAATCTGCCCCAGTAGCCCGTACTGCCTTCCAATGCCTTGGCGCCCGAGGCGCCGACGCTGACAAAGTACGGCGTGCGCTTTTGCAAATAAATGTTCGCATCAGACCAGTTGGCAATGGTGTTGATGCCCCAGCTGCGCAGGCGGCGATGGGCGACATCGCTGGACTTGGCCTTCCAGTTTTCACCGTACTTGCGCATATTGTTGGCGCGCCCGAAGTCAAACAGCCGCGGCTGCTGCCCCCGGTAATAGCCGTTGACCACATAGCCCTGACGCCCAAAGCAGTTTTTGAATTCCTCCTTGTCCCCGGGAAAGTCCTGGAACCAGGTCTCGCGGTCGTCAATCGGCGTCGAGCCGTTTTCGCCCACGCAATCCAGCCCATGACTGAAGAAGAGGCGACCGTCAGGATCAACCAGCCACCACTTGTCGGCATATTTCTCGGTGCGGAAGAATCCCGTGGCATTCAACTGCGGTCCGGCGGCCCAGCCGCCCCACTGGTTCCAGTCAGCGGGGCCGGGCATCGCCGCCAGATCCTTTTCTTCGGCGACGCGATGCGCTTCAATGTCCTCGGGGCCATGGACTTTGCCGGGCCAATCGCGATGAATGAACTGCCCGTAGGTGTCAATGAAGGGGAAGAAATTGTCTTTGTTAAACACCGGCCGTTCAGCGGCCGCCGCGCCCCCCCAGCCGGTCGCCTTGATATTGTCAATCTCAATGCTGTAGCTCTCCTTGGGACTGGCCATGAACACCAGCACCTGAATGACGTTGCCGGCGTCAATCGTCCGCTGGCCGGGCATGCGGCCATTGACTTCGATCGGGTAGCCGCGCATGCCAAAGAGCTCCACGGTCATTTCGCCGTCAACGCTGTTGTAGCTGATATCCAGGCGCTGCATGCCGCCGGGAATAATATCAATCATCTGCTGCAAACAGTGCTTGTTGCCGTCGGCGCCGGGATTGTCCACCCGGAAACCTACTCTGGCCTGCTTGGCGCCGGTGTTGCGGATGTCCAGACCAATGCGCCGATAGGGGCGCAGGTCCCATTTGCCATCCGGCGCTTTGAGGGTGATGCCCGGCCAAGGCGTACCGGGTTGAAAAACGATTTCCAAGGCGCCCTCTTCGGTCAAGCGCGTGCTCGTCTGCCGCATCTCCAGCAGTTCGGGCGGCACCGGTTTACTGAAGTCATAGAGTACCAGTTCGTCTGCCATGGTCAGAACTCCCATTGTCATTACTGAACTTGCCAACAAGGCCAGCATGCCGCGAAAACGGCGTGGACGAGGAAACGTGATTTTGCGCAAGAATGTCATCATAAGGCTCCTTTGCTTCACCCCCTTGCCAGGCTGTCGGAAAGCTACCACCGCTTTGACGCCGGCAGCCCGCAAGACGGGATATTCTCTGTTAACTAGTGGCAATCAATGGATTAGTGACTGTTAAAACATGAACTCACTCGGTTATTGTCTTTTAGCGCGGCACCGCGACGTCCTCCAGCACCCGCGTGACAACCTCCTCGCAACTCAAACCCTCAATCTCGTATTCCGGTCGCAAGAGCAACCGGTGCGCCATGACTGCGCGCGCCAGACCCTTGACGTCATCAGGCGTAACGAAATCACGGCCATCCAGGGCGGCGGCAACGCGGCTGGCCATGACCAGCGCCTGCGTCGCCCGCGGCCCGGCGCCGACGAGGATGCACTCTTGCCGTCGTGTCGCCTGAACCAGCCGCACAATGTATTCGAGCAATTCATCCCGCAACAGCACCTGCGGCAACTGGGCGCGAAGCGAACTGAGCGCGCCGGTCGCCAGCACCGGCGTAATGGCGCCCTCAGCGAGGGCCTTCTCCGGCGCGGCGTCATTCGCCATGCGCCGGGCCAATTCAAGTTCGTCCTCCCAGCCGGGCATGTCCATGATGATTTTAAGTAGAAAGCGGTCTTTTTGCGCCTCGGGCAGCGGGTAGGTTCCTTCGTATTCAACGGGGTTCTGGGTGGCGAACACCGTGAAATCCGCCGCCAGCGGGTAGGTCTGCCGATCAAGGGTCACCTGCCTTTCCTGCATGGCTTGCAGCAGCGCTGACTGGGTCTTGGCAGGCGCGCGGTTGATTTCGTCCGCCAGCAGGAAAGTCGTGAACACCGGCCCCTTCATGACCTTGAATTCCTGGCTGCGCATATCGAAAATCGTTGTGCCGGTGATGTCTGACGGCATGAGATCGGGCGTAAATTGAATGCGGCCGAAGTCGCAACCGAGGAGCTTTGCCAGCGTCCGCACCAGCAGGGTCTTGGCCACGCCGGGAACGCCCTCAATAAGCGCATGCTGACCACAGCAGATGGCAATCAGCGCCTGATCCAACACCTCCTGCTGACCAATGATGACTTTCGCGGCCTCTTCCTTCACTTGGGCCAGGACATCCTGAATACGCCTATCGCTCATGCTTCACTCTCCTGCCCGGCTTCACTGCCGGGTCTTGCTTCAACCTTGTCGGCTGCGACCGAGTTTGTCACAAAAATAGTTATAGAGCTCCGTCAACGAACGCCGTTGCTTGGCTGGTCGGGCGCTGTTCGCGGCCAGCTCGGCGTTGATGTCGTCCAAGACGCTCTGCGCCTCAGCGCGCTCAGGGCGCAGGGCGTCCCGCGCCCATTCGTCACGACAGGCGGCGAGCAACTGCGACGGCGGCACGTTTGCCTGCAACAAGTGCGCCAGGCCGGCGGCGGCACTGGTCGGCAAAGCTTCGTCTTCATCGTCCTCGCAGAGGGGCAGACAGCGCTGGCGCCAGACGACCATGCCGAAGAGAATCAGCACGCCGATGACCAGCCCATGCAGCCGCGCCCGCCGCATCAGAGTCACCAGACCGGGCTGCTCAACCACGCCAAGATGCCATTCGTTGAATATCACGCACTCCTCCTCGCCGGCACACCAAGCGAGGAAAGCCGTTTCCCGCGCAATGCTCAGCGCCTCATTACTGAATAAGTAGCTGCCCGCGCAGAGCACAATGCGACCACGGCCCCAGCTGCGCTCCAAGACCACCGGCTTGCCGCCTAAAATATACAGCGCCGACCAATCCGCCGGCACAGCGTCAAAGCCGCCGCGATCACGCCACAGCAAATCAGCCGGCAAAGTGGTGGACGGCGCTGCCAAGTGCGCCCGACGGTCTGTCCCCGCCACCGGCGGCGGCAAGCTGCGCAAACGCGGCAAACTCAGGCGCTCGCTCAAGCTCGCCGGCGACGGGGGAGCAGGACAGCAGTCGCTACCGCTGTCGTTATCGCTATCACTGCCGCTGTCCGCGTCGCAAGCGCAACCACAAGCAGCATCACTCGGCTGGGACAGGTCGCTGATCGCATAATCCGCGCTTGCCAGCGCAACCAGCAGCACCCCGCCGCCGTGGACAAAATCCAGCAACGCCTCATCCCGCAAAGAATACAGCTCCCAGGGCGACAGCCCCAGCACGAACAAACGCGTGCCCGTAGACGCCGAAGACGCTTCCGGCAGTTCTCTCGCCGGTCGGTAGAAGCGTGACAGCCGCCTGCCGGGCACTTCGCTCAAGGCGTCATAATACGCACGGCAGCCAATGGGGTCTGCACGCAGGCTGGAATACGCGGCATAGACGTCGCCACGCGCAAAACGCCATGAGAGCAGCATGTACAGCCCCGCCACCAGCAACAGCGCCAGCAGGCATACTCCGGCTTGGGCCAGGATGGACGAACGCTCACGCATCAAAAAACATCATCCCTTCATCATTCATGCTTCATAGGCGGCAAGGCCGGCGGCGAAGCGCCGGGAGCCACCGGCGGCGGAACCGGCGGCGGCGAAGCGCCGGGAGGCACCGGCGGCGCCGCAGCCCAGGCAGGCGTAGTGACGGCTGCGCGCACACGCGCGCGGACGGTTGCAACCAACGTCGCATCAGCGGCGAGACGGCCGTACCAGACGGCGTCAAAAAGACGGCCATTGGCGACAAAGTCGTCAAAAAACTGGGCGGCGGCACGACCACGCTGGCGTAATTCGCGGAAATAGTCTCGATTACTCTTGGCGCGGGCAATGCGCAACAACTCCCGCTCAGCAAGTGTGGCAATATGAGCGAGATACCAAGAGCGCAGCGCCTGGCGCCACTCGCCTTTGCGGGCCTGCTCCTCAGCCTGCTCTGCCCAGCCGTCAGGGCTATGTTCTTCAGCAGCCAGTACGGCATCCGCCTCCGACAACACCGGGCCGGCAGTTGCCTTGGCGGCCAGTGCAGCTTGGCGCCGACCTTTGGCCATTGTGCGCCACAACAAGCGTAAAGCCAGGATGATCAGCAGCAACGTCAACAGCAGAGCAGCCCAACGCAAGATAAGCATCAAGCCTTCGCGACTGAACCAGCCAGGATGCGGCGCCGCGCCGTCCCGCTTGTTATCCCAATCCGGCCACAATCGCCGCCACCAATTGCGAATGTGATCCATGGCCTCCTGGATGGTATCAATAAGCTCGCCAATCGCCCCGGCAATGCTTTCCATCCATAACGCGAGGAATTGCGAGCACTCGCGCCCCGTCTCGGCTGGCGGCGCCGGCAGACGCCAGGCGTACATCTCACGGGCCAAAACGCGGTCAATGTGCCCATCAAGTTCGGCCCTGCCCACAACCTCCGCCGCCTTTGCCGATGTGCCGCCGCCGACAAAGGCAGCGGCCAGCAGCAGGACGCCCAGCGCGCGCGGCAGTCGCCCCTGGTAGCGTCGCAACGCCGCCAGGATGTCCTCGCCCGTAGCAATGGCTTCAACGCGAAAAGCCAACCCGCTCAGCAACGCCAGCCATAGCAGCTCCATCCCCAAATGAGTCAGCAGCAGAGTCAGCATGAGCAAAGTGCTGTTGAAAAAATGAAAGCCGCTTTTGGTGAAAATGCTGTCCAAGCCGGTCAATACTCGCAGAAACTCCGGCAGGAAATACACCGCGATGGCGCAGTTGACGGCAAGCACCAGCGCCGCCGGCAACAGGATGATGTGGAGCAGCAACAAGTCCTTGACGCTGTGCCGGCAGACGGTCAGCGCCCGCTGGCCGATGCTGTCTTTCCCATCCTCATCCGCCCCCAATGCCGTCACCGCCAGAGCGAAGCCATGACCCAGCGGATAGAGCACCAGCGTGCAGGCGCTCGCCAAACTCAGCATGAGTGTCCACGGCTGCACCCGACACTGTGTCGCCACCAAGGCCCAAAAGCTGTGCCAAGGCCGTTCCCGCGTGTCGTCGCCACGCAGGTGCTGACGCATATACTGGCAGACACAGGCAAGGCAAATGCGGTACCACAAATACAGCGTCGTCAACACCAGCGCGGCGACAAGGCAACGCAAGCTGCGGAAGCGACCGGCGCCCATGTCCAGCCAGAAGTAGGTCAGCGCCAAAACGAAGGGCGCCGCGCCGGCAAGGAACCAGCACCAGGCCGCAGCCGGCAAGGCCCGCAACTGAGCCAGGGCCTCGTCAATCAGCCCCAGTCTGGCAAGCTCATGCAGTTGCAGCCGTCTCTTCTTCACCTAGCCCCCAGTTCCCGGCGGCGCGGCGTCTCCCTCATCGCTGATCAGCCGGAAGACCTCGGCGCAAAAACCACAGGATTCACAATGGTGACCGCAATCAGCCGTGCGCTCATACCAATCGGCAGGAAAGCGGTTATTATCCAGATACGGCATGCCCGGCAGCGCCGAGTGCCCCGGCTCCAGCAAGTCCAACACATTGCCGTGATAGCGCCCGCGCACATAGGCGCCGAGCACCTTCTGCGGCCGCGGATGCACCCGCGTCGCCAGTTTCACCGTGCTGAACCAGGCCTCGTAGTGATGCAAATCCTCCGGCCGAATCCAGCAATTCCGCAAAAGCCACGGCCAACGTTCAGGATTCTCCAGGAACTCCCAACATGGCGCCGGATAGACCAGTGGGCGGCCGGGCTGCAACCGCGCTTCGGCCTCGTGGGCAACCAGATTGTCATGAAAAGTCTGGTAGGCGCAGTCGTGGAGGCAGCCGCTGTTGGCCAGCAGATGCAGGCTCTTGCCCCGTGCGTCACACCAAGCCTTCAACGCGCTGATCTGCGACGGCGAGCGGTTGAGCTCACGCTTGAGGTAATAGCCGTCAAAACTGTCAGCCAGATGTTCCATCGCCGCAATGGTTCCCACGCGCATGTTCACCGACGCGCGCACTTCAATCCCCGGATACTCCCGCTTGAACTGCCGCGCAATGGCCAGCGAGGTGGTCGTGACGGCCGCCAAGGGCGCAAAGCGCTCAACCAGGGCCACGCCACGACGCACCCGCTCCTCCAAGGCCAAAGACATGGCCTCCGCGCCATAACATGACGAATTGAGCAGCAGCACCGCCGCCACGCCCATCTGCGACAACTCGTTGAGCTCGCTGCCCAGGATTTCCCAGGCCTCGTCCACGCTCCACTCGTCATCCAGCCCCAATGGCGCGCGCCCGCTGGCTTCAGCCGGCAGCGCAAAATACACTTCGGCCACTGCGTCGCCATAGGCGGCAGCGATCTCCGTGATGGAGCCGTAGTCGCCCGGCAGCTGGTAACCAATGGCAAAACGCATGCGGCCTTACTCCTTGTCCGTCAGCGGCCCGCTCTCCTTGGCGAGGACGCCCTGCCAGCCGTCGCTGCCCAAGGGCGGCAACTTCCAGGGACGCTGCTTGCGGAAGGGATTCTTGAAGGTCTTTTTGAGGACGCCCTTGGCCTCCAGGTGCGCCAGACAGGCGCGGAAGCAGCCGCGCGCACCCTCCAGCGCCGGATTGTGGCCCTCAACACGGCCGTACATCATGGCCTTGTCCATGGCCGGCCCGCCCGTGTAGCCCTGGAAATCCTCGGGCTTGTGCGTGGGCTGGAAGAAGGGATTGTAATCGGGATTGCCGCCGCGGTAGGCGATGGAGCACTTGATGATATCCAACTTGCCCCATTCAACCTTGCGACCGGCAATAACGATGCTCTCCGTCTCCGTCGCCGATATGGCCTTGCCGGAACACTCGCGCACGCAGCTCATGCAGCGGTCGCAGATTTTGCCCTCGAAAAGCGGGTCGGGCGCCAATTCAGCATCCGTCAGAATGGCGACAAAGCGTTGCATGGGCCCGAATTCAGGCGTCAGAAAGACCTTGCTGTAGCCGAACTCGCCCAGACCGGCGGCGTAGGCCATGACGCGGAAGTCCGGCATGACGTCCGGAAAAGGCAGCCCTTCGCGCACGGGCCGGCTGCGCTCCGGCGTCTCGGCCTGCCGGGGGAAGCTGATGCTGGCGCCGATGTACATATTGGGAATCGGCACGCCCTCGTAGCCCGCATCCTCCAGGAAACAACACAATTCGCGCATGACACAGGGCATATAGACGTTGTTCATGTGACCGTAGCCCATGCCGGTATAGCTGGCGAAGTAGGTGCCCTCCTCAATGCCGCGCATATAACCGCGCGGTATCCGGAAAGCCAGCACGATGGCGGCCTTGGCGTCCGGGAAAATGTAACGCGGGTCCTGCTGCTTCGGCGCGCCCTCAAAGCGATCCATTGACGCAATGCCGCACAAATCCGCCCCAAGTTCACGAGCGACGCGCTTCACTTCTGCCGCTGTAAGCATTCCACTGTCTCCTTTTGCTCCTGTGCATCTCACCCCTGCGACAACTGCCGACGGCTGAAGTCGCGAACACATGCATACCAATCCTGGTACTGTTTGAATTTTTCCTCGTAGAGTCCCGCTTGATCGGCATCGGGCTCAACCAGCCGCTCCGGCGCAAAGGTCTGCCTGGCCAGTTCCTGCACCGGTCGGCCCTCAACGGCACTCTGCGCCAAGCGCGCCGCGCCCAGGCAACCCGCCTCGGCCACCTCAAGGCACTGAATGGCCTTGTTCAGCACATTGGCCTTCATCTGCACCAACGCAGGATTGCGCGATCCGCCGCCCGTGGCAATCAAGCGCGAAATCGTCATGCCGGACTGCTCCAGCAAAGCCAGATTGAGCTTCATCTCCAAGGCCACCCCCTCAAGCAATCCCTTGAGCACTTCGCCGCGCGACGTGCTCAGACGCCAGCCCCAGAGGCAACCCGGCGTGTGCGGATCGAAGTAAGGCGTGCCCGACGGCGTGAAATACGGCAAGGCCAAGAGCCCACTGGGCGCAAGCGGCATCTCAGCAAGAATCTCGTCATAGCTGCGACCAAAGCCGAACTGATCGTGGCAATACTGCAACAGATTGCTGCCGGTAAGACTGTAGGCTATTGATGTGTAACAGCCCTTGATGCTGTAGTCGTAGCAACAGAGATTATTGCGGCAGAGCGCCTCGCTGCGCGTCAAAGCCGGCACGACCGGACAAAGACATTCGACCGTCCCCGCCGCGTACATGGCCGTGCCCTGCTCAATCACGCCGGCGCCCAACGCGGCGATGGTCTGGTCGTGCCCGCCGGTGACGACCGCCACGCCACGCGGCAAACCGAGCTCTCCGGCAACAGCGTCACTCACCGTCCCGGCAATGCTGC
>JAAZKQ010000706.1 GCA_012799755.1 Lentisphaerota bacterium
GGAAGGAAAGGGTCGAGACCCTTTCCTTCCCCTCGCAAAACCTAACTACACTTTTGCGCCTGACGCTATTCGGCAATTTCGTAGAGCATCTGGGCGCCGTCGGCGCCCTTGACTGCCAGCTCCAAACAAATGCCGCCGGGGACTTGCTGCAGTGGCCATTCACTGCGGCGTTCGCCGTCCGTATGCAGCACCCAGGCTTTGAGCGCTTGTGGGCGATTATGCCGCAGCGTCACGCGCGCCCTGCCCTGGCGCACCAAGAAAGGCAAGCCGCCCCAATTCAATAGCGTGCGACGTTCCTTTTCCGCAAAATAAATGCCGCTATTCTGCAGATCGGTGAGATGCGTCAGGAGGATGCGCCGGCTGTTCTGCAAGGGCTGCTCATCAACACTGGACGCCCACAGCGTCGTCTCCGTATCGAAGATCTCGGCATCCAAGGCGGCCGTGTGCAAACGGGCGCCGGCGGGTCCAAAGCCACCGGCCGTCTGCGGCGTGTTGATCAGCATCACCCCGTTCGTGGAATCCACGGTGAACTGGCCGTTCTGACTCTGTACGCGAAGGAGCCCGTCATTCAAATCCGTCACGTTGTCCGCAGGCAGCCACTGCTGGGCGCGGATGCGTTTGAACAGCTCGCTCCGGCCCTCGCTGCCCAGGCTATCGCCGCCGATCATGTCAGCGCTCTGCGGGCCGTTCTTGCCCAGCGCCAAAACGACATCACCCGGCGCCTGCCGCGTAGCCGGACCGACAACAAGCCCGACCCGGGCAAGACTGACCAGCTTCTGCCAGCGGGGCGAGATGCTCTGGATGGGAAAATCGGTGCAGTGCTCCAGGTAATCCTCAGGCATGCTGAGGGCAATCGCCTTTTCGGCAACCGTCATGTCACCACGCAGATACAAACAGACCGTAGCCCGGTCGGCCGCCTGATTCAAAGGGTCGCGGGCGGTATCAAAATAGGCCATGCCGGCAGGCTTGAAAATGACGTTATTGCCATGCGCGTAGGCAAAACGCCAGATGCCCGCCCAGTCTTGCAGCGCCCCAAGGCAGCCCGTGAGGATGCCGCCGACGCCGCGATACTGCCCCGGCGCCGAGTAGTTGAACTCCGTCACCGTAAACGGCTTGCCATAGTGCCGGCCAAAGGCGTGTTGCGTGCCGCCGATAATACCCGTCTTGACCAGATTGTCGTTTCTGCTGCTTGACGGCAGCTGCCAGCGCTTGAACGGAAAGGCAGGATGGTCCACATAGAAGTGCTGATCAACGTAGTCGAAATGCTCGCGCACAGTTGCGCCGCGCGCATTGAGCCAGGAATTATTCATGCTGGTCAACATGGCCTTGCAGCCGAGTTCATCACGCATGAAAGCCGCCAAATCGTCGTAAAGACGCCGCTCCATATCCACTTGGAACAGCTCAAAATCTCGCCATTCAGCGACATTCGGCGCCGACGCCGGGCTTGTGAGATAGGCCGTCATGACCTCGGGGGCATCGCTGCCCCACGCCTGGTTGCGTTTCGCGACCGAGCCGTACTTCTCAAGCAACCACTTGTTCCAGGCATCAAGCCATGCCTGGTAGGCCCGGCCGCCGCTTGGACCGGGCACGGCATTGCCTTCATTGATGAGGCAGATCCAAGCCAAGGAAGGGTCCTCCGCATAAGTCAGCCCCGTGTAGGGATTGCGATGCTGGAAGAAATTTCGCGCGAAGGCCTTGACGTTCTCCAGCGCCTTGGGATTGACGGCGATATGGGGCCGGAACTCACGGAACTCCATGACTCTCGCCTCCTCGCCTTCCCAGATTTCCGAAGCATAGACACCGCGAGAAGAAAAAACATCGGTGGTCGCATAGATACCGCGTTTTTTCAACTCGGCGAAGAGGAAGTCAAAGCGCTCCATCTTGACGGGATCGAGCTTGGTCGAGCAGCCGTTTTCGGGTTTGTAGACGGCATTGGCATAATGGTGATAGCGGACGCTGTTGTAGCCGCTGCGGCAGAGGCGATCCGCCAGCTCCACGCTTTGTTCATGGGACAGGACGGCGGCGCTGCCAACGAGATTAATGCCGTAAAAACGCTGGGGCTTCCCCGGCAAATCGGCAAACTCGAAATGGTCGCCGGCGGCGCGTGTCCAGCCGTATTTGCCGGCGGGCGCGTCAAGCAGCTGCATGGCGCTGAAGTCCAAGGCGCTGCCGGCCTTGATGCCCATGCGATAGTCGAGCCTGATCCAGTCGTCGCCCTCAACAATGCGCTGAGGCTTGTTGTGCTCCAGCTCATAGGCTTCAGGAAAGATCAGGTCCATGGCAAACGCGAAGGTTTCGCCGGCCCGCCAAGCGCTCTCCGCCGGACGGGGATGCTGAATGCGCACACAGAAATTGTCGCCCCAGTTGCGATTGTCCTGTATCAGCACCTGCGTCGGTTCCGCAAAGACAAAAGTGAGCTTGCCGTACTCCGTGTCCATCTCCAGGCGGGAAATGGTATCAGTGAATATGTGCTTGGTCTCCCGCGTAAACAGCTGCGGATAGGGCTGCGGCGCCTGGTCATCAACGCGGTAGGTCTTGGCAAGCACGGCCTTGACCGGGAACATGAAGCTGACGTGAAAACTGCAAAGAACTCCATCTTGATGCGTCGTGAGCTCATAGGCAAAATGCTGGGTCCGGGAATCAACGCGCCGGGTGTCA
>JAAZKQ010000707.1 GCA_012799755.1 Lentisphaerota bacterium
CAGCCGCTGCTGCGCCTGGAAAATATCCTTTGACAGCGGCCATGAATGAATAGATTATCGGGCTTCGGCCCCTGCCAAAGGATATTTTCCAGGCGCAGCAGCGGCTGGTCGTCATCGCGCAACAGATGCAGTGCGTCCGGGAACTCACCAATCAATTTGCATTCGGCCTCGCGGCTTTTGCCGGCCTGACCGCTGGCCAGCAGGGCTTGGTCGCGGTACATGCGTACGCCCGTGGCATCCGGCACAACCATCATGAAAGCCGAAAAGACCCGCGCGCCCTGCGGCGGCCGCAGATGTCGCTGGGCGCAGGATAAGCCGAAACCGCTGCCATTGCCCAAGGTGTATTCGAGCACATAGTCCAGCGGATGGTTCAGGATGTCAAAGCGGTAGCTGCCTCGCGGCTGGCTGTTGAAACTGAGCACGAGATCACCGGCGGCATTGTGGCTGAAACGGGCAAAGGCCTCCACATCGTGACGCGCATCATAGGTCTTGCAGGCCTCACCATAGCCGGCGTCGGTATAATAGCGCGTGTCGCTGAGCACCGGCTCCCAATCGCCATTTTCCAGGCGACGCGACAAGGCGCTGATCGTGCCGGCGCGGCTGAGGCGCAGCCGCAGGCGACCATTGTCGAACTCCCAGCCGCCGGGCATCACCCGCAGCCGCGGATCACCCGTGGCCACACTGCGCGCCGATGCAGACTCCACCACCGAGCTAGCTGCGCCGATGGAGAAGCGATAGCTGTCCTGGCGTGGGCGCTGCGGACAATCCGGCGCCGCCCACATGATGAAGACATGGGGATTATGGTCGTCGCCCACTCGATCAAGGAGATACACTGCGCCGGGCAGCGCCTCGGCAGCAAAACGCAGTGCCACGCTGCCGGCCGGACTTTGGAATGACAGTTGCGCCTGCTCATCACTCAGGCCGAAGGGATGCTGCAATGAATGCCAGAGGACATTACCGCCCTGCGGCAAGTGATACACATTGCCTTTGAAAGCATCGGCCAGCGGATGCCGCGTGCGGAAACGGTCTTCCCAGACAGCGCCTGCGGCCTGCACCCGCCAGGTGGTTGGCGCACCGGCCAGGGGCACCCGCAACAACAGTCCGCGATGCTCACGCGAGGGCGCAGTCGGCGTGACCTGGAACTCGCAGCCGCCATCAGCCAGCGCCCGGCGTTGTATTTCAGTGCCATACTGTGTGAGCTCCGGCATGGCGCCTTCGGCGCCGGTCAAAGCCGTCGGCAGAGCATGGCGACTGCCGTCCTCGCCGATCACAAACAACTCCACCGGCAGCATAGCTCGGGCATCGTGCGGCGTAGTGTCCACCAGCATCGGCGCCAGTGTGGGCGCGGCCAGAACGTCGTCGCTGCGACCCAGGCGCAGGACGGTAAATGCGTAGGGCGCCAGTGTCACCTCGGCATAGAGTTCGTCGTCTTCCCAGCGGACAGCTACCGGGCGGTCCTGCCAGAGGTCCCATGCCTGCACCCGGCCCGCCGCGCTTTCCGGCCATAGCGATTTCGGCAGCCGCAACGCAACCTGCGTGTCTCCGGCGTTGAAATTGACCAGCGGTATGGCGACCTTGCCGTCATGCCGGCGCAAACAGGCAAAGACGCCGTCGGGTGTAGCCGGCTGGAGGTAATCCGCCGTACCGTCGTGGAGTTCCGCAATGTTGTTGCGCAGATGGAATATCCTGCGGAAGATGGGGCTGTGGCCATCTTCCATCTCATAGAACACCATGGGAATGCCGTATATCCATGCGCTCATGGCCATGGCGGCGCGCATGGGCTCGGGTCCGTACTGCCATTCGGCACGGAGGCTGTCATGGCTTTCAATATGGCGCAGGCGCAGCAGGTCCTTCACTTCGCTCTGCTGCTGCTCGTGAAGCCAACGGCGCAGATTGCGCACGAAGTCGCCGGCCGGCTGGACTTTGCCGGCGGGCAGAACCTGGTAGCACATGGCGAAATCGTAGACGGCGTCGCTGACCGTGCCGTGAATCGTGCTGCCTACTTCCGCCAGGACGCTCCCCTCGGGCTGCAACGCCCGCACCGCCCCACGAATCGCTCGTTGCATCGCCAGACCGCCCTGACTTTGCGACAAACTGGCGCGAGCGTAGGGGATGGCCGGATTCCAGTTCATGATCTTGCTGCCGCTGCAAGCGTCAATACGGTAGCCGTCAATGCCGAAGGTACGGACATAGTGATCGGCGACTCCGCGTATGTAGTCAATCCAAGTCGGCCAAAAGAAATCAAAACACCAGTAGTCAAGGGTGGAGCCGTCTTCTTCCTGAAGGAGCCATTCGGGGTGCTCAATGGCGCGGGGATAGTCATTATGGCCGCCGTGAGGAACAATGTCCTGCCAGACATGCAAGCCCAAAGCGTGCGCCGTCCGGACCAGTTCGCGATACTCCTCGGCGCTGCCGATGCCCGCTTGCAGTTTGTAGTAGTCCCGCGGATGATAGGTGCTGTAATCTTCAATCGGCAGCAGCCACAGGGTGTTGCAGCCCAACTCGGCCAGGCGCGAAATCTGCTCCGTGCTGGGCTTGAAGCCACCCCAACCGCGCGCGGAACCGCCCACATTGAGGCCGGGATGAAACGAATAAAGGGTCACTCGCGGCACCCAGGACGGGCGGTCGGGCGGTATCAGCTGCCCGCATTGCTCGTACCATTCGTGCAGACGCCGCAGCGCGATCTCGGCGTCATTGTCCTGCACCCACAGCCAAAAGTCGCCGACACTCTGAGCGACGCTGGGCCGGACATGGCCGGCGATACGCGCACTCTGCCGCACCAGCAACGCGCCGGGCTGTTCCCGCCCAACTACCGAACAGACATCGGCATCCGGACGCGAGCGGTCGCTCAGCCAGACCACGCTGCATGCGTGATCAAGTTGCGCCAATAATGCGTATGGCTCGCTGGAGATTGACGGCTGCCAGCCGGCGCCGAAGTCCTTCGCCCGCCGCTCGCCAAAGGGCGGAAAGATGCGCGGGAGGGTGTAATGCGCCTCGGGCGCCATAGCCAGCATGGGCGAACACTGGCGAAATTCGCGGATTTTGCTGTCACTCTCGCCCAGCCAAGTAATCTCAAAATGCCGTCGCAACTGCCCCGTCGCCGGCAGCAGCTGGTAGTCCGTCCGAATACGCCAGGAACCCAAGCGACAAATCACGCGCAGGGTGTCTGCACTCAATGGCGTAATCGCCTCCGCCTGCAACGATGCCCCGGCCTCCTCACTCGCCCAGCGCTTATCTTCACCGAGGACATCAAAGGGATGCGGTTGCAGCCCCGACAACACTGCGCGCCCATTACGACTCAGGCCGGTCCAGGCCCCGCTGCCCTCGTCAAGCGTGATCGCCAGACGGTTGTCGCCCCACTCATATTGCGCCAAAAGCAGTAGGGGACACAAAGCCAATATCGCCAGAAAAGCCTTCATAGGTTCATACCGCCTTTCACATCTCTAACTCATATAGTCGCCGCCCGCGCGACTACCGCGCCCTGACAGCGTCCACGCCATTCCCGCGCCACGTTCACAGCGAATACCCAATCGTCTGCCGACCACCCGGGCAGAGCGCCGGGAAATCAGCCCTGCTTCGTGTCTTCGGTTGGGACAGACGGTGACGGCGTGCCTTCGGTCTGAGCGGACGGCGGCGGCTTCGGGGCCAGCAAACGGGCGATCTCCGTCCCATGCAAGAGCAGCACGACTCCCAACAGCACGCCAATAGCCGGACCGACTTGACCGAACATCCGCTCCTGAAAAAACACCCCCCCGTCGCCGCCACTCCGCCACCGCTGCAGCAACGCCCCCAGCAATCCATGAGCCAAGGGCGGCAACCAACGCAGCAATGCATAGAGCCCGAAACAGTGGCACACGAGTGCACTAAGCATTTCGAGGTCTGGTAAAGCTTTCAGGCGCTCTTCGCCAACATCCCTCAGCAAAAAATCCGCAACCATTGCCGTTCGCCACAACAGCGCCCAGAGCGTCACGAGATAGAAAAGAGCAACCACAAGCAAATATACGCCTTGCGCTAAAAACATAGGAAGTGCGTAACTTTCAGTGGCCTCCAGCACGGTCCCCGCCTGGATGATTACGTACCCTATGCCTATGGGCAATAAACCCAAAAACTGTGTAAAAATGATTACGGCCAATAGCCTCAAGGCAATAATAGTCAAGGTTTTTATGCTCATCTTCCACCTTTATCCTATTCTCTGAGCTATTCCCGCAGCCATCCTGATTCAAAGTTGGCCAGATGATCCTGCCATAGTTGTTGAGTTCTCTGAGCTATTCCCGCAGCCATCCTGATTCAATGAGTATTGCGGCAGCACTTCTCAGGCGCGCCGTCTGCTGAAAAAGACCTTAATAGCGCGAGCCCTTTTTCCAACCCCCTGTTTTGGATTTCAACCATGCTGGTGCGTAATCGGCCACTCATTGATATTCGCAACTCCGGCAAGCTGCACCAAGCGCGCTTGGCACCTTGGCCGCGAAGCGGCGAAAGCGCTGAAGGCGCAAAACATACCAGCCCAGGGCAAGCCGCGCTGAAAGCGCGCGCCGCCCTGGGTAGGCATCCCCCAAAAATTGCACGCTGAAGGCGTGCGACATAGCAGATACGAAAGATGGGGGCCATTACAAGACAACAGGAAATGGCTGCTATCAATGAGTGACCGGTTACGTAAATTTGGTACAAGAATCCGCGCCGCAATCGACAAGACCGCCACGCCGTTCTACTGCGTTTTGCTGCTCAAATGGGCTGTTTTCGAGGGCTGAAAAGTTGGTACAAGAATGGTACAAGAATTCGTCAAAAACAGCATGAAAACAAGCAAAAAAGCATGAAACACGGACAATAAAAAAATGGCCTACGGAATTGACCGTAAGCCATTGATTATGAAGCTGGTACGAGAGGCGGGACTTGAACC
>JAAZKQ010000708.1 GCA_012799755.1 Lentisphaerota bacterium
CCGGCGCGGGCCGCGAGGAGCCGCGCTGTCCGCACTTCGGCAGCTGCGGCGGCTGCGCCTATCAGCACCTGGACTACGCAACCGAGCTTGCCGCCAAACGCCAGCAATTCATTGACACTATCTCCCGCCTGGGTCATTTTACAGATTTTCCGGCGCCATCGCCGACCGTGGCAGCGCCGCAAGCCTACGGTTACCGCAACAAAATGCGTCTGGAGCCCATCCGCAGGCTTAGCAATAGCGGGCAGAGCTACGTCAACTATGGCTATTGTCAGCGTGACAACCAGAGCTATCTCATCGTCAAGGCATGTCCGCTGGCCCAGGACTGCCTCAACGAGCTCCTGCCCAAGGCCATTGGCAGCGCCTGGGGCCGCCAGAACGCCAAGCGTCCCAAGCCCTATCCGCTGACTCTCCGTGTCACTTCCAACGGCGAAAGCCAGTTCTACTACGGGCGGGCGCCGGCCAATATCCCTTGGCTGCGCGAGGTGCTCGCAGGCGAAGAGTTCAGCGTGCCCCTGGGCAGTTTCTGGCAGGTCAATCCACCGGTTGCCGAAGAGCTCTTGCGTTGTGTCGCTGACTGGACCAAGGACTCCCCTGCC
This sequence comes from Lentisphaerota bacterium, assembly GCA_012799755.1. Classification (GTDB taxonomy): domain Bacteria; phylum Verrucomicrobiota; class Lentisphaeria; order Oligosphaerales; family Oligosphaeraceae; genus Oligosphaera. The sequence continues at coordinate 597 of JAAZKQ010000708.1, forward strand.
CGCTGCCTGATTGATGCCTATAGCGGCGTCGGCACCTTCTCCATCGCCCTGGGCGACCGTTTCCAATACCGCGTCCTCATCGAAAGCGACGAGCAGGCCATTGCCGCCGCCACACGCAATCATGAGCTCCGCCAGCTCAAATGCCGCTTCCAGACCGGCAATACCGAAAGCCAATTGCCGACCGTCCTCGCCCATGTCAAGACTCGCGAGACACTGCTCATCCTTGATCCGCCACGCGGAGGCTGCCAGCCAAAAGTCATGGACACCCTGCGCAAATTCCCCGTCGCCGAAATCGTTTATGTGTCATGCAATCCAGCGACGCTGGCGCGTGATCTCCGCCGGCTCTGCCAAGACGGCCTCTACGCGCCAGTCAAAAGCGCCCTGTTCGACATGTTTCCCCGCACGGCCCATTTCGAATCCGCCGTCCTGCTCCGCCATGCGTCGGCGCCGCAGAATTTCCCCAAGGCTTGAAAGCAAAGGACTGCTGTCATGTTAGCAACCTCAATGTGGACCAGCTATCTCATCGAATTGCTCCCCGAAGACATGGTCAAGACCTACGCCAAATATGGCTGGCGGGCCAGCGAACTCAGTGATGAGCACGCCCACGACCTCCTCAAGCGCGGCAAACCCGCTGTCGTTGGCAGAGATTTCCAGCGCTTTGCCGCCGACCACGGCATGTCCTTCCCCCAAGGCCATTTTCTCCTGGCCACCAAGGGCATCCGCCCTGAAGACCGGGAAGGACGCAGCATCGCCGATATCGCCCCCGAAGACGACCAGGCCTTCGCCGCCATGATGGACACCATGAAAAACTGGGTGGAGCTCTTCGTCGCCCTCGGCGTCAAGGCCGGCGTCCTCCACTGCGGCGGCCAGGCCATGCTTGCCAAAGGCTGCGACATGAATCAGGTCTTCCAGCGTCGCTGCCAGGCCGTCGCCACCGTCGCCGATTTTGCCGCCGGCAGTGGCTTGGACATCTGCCTGGAAAATCTCTTCATGGACGGCACCCGGCAGTGCTCCGAACTGCTCGCCATCATCAATGAGATCAAACGTCCGAATGTCGCCATTTGCCTGGATACCGGCCATGCGAACGCCCGCCAGGTTGATGTTCCGGCATTCATCCACGAAGCCGGCTCTCACCTCAAAGCCCTGCATATCGCCGACAACCTCGGCCAGAATGACGATCACATGCTGCCCTTTGGCCGCGGCACCGTGCCATGGCTGAAGGTCATGCCGGCCCTGCGCGAAGTCGGTTACTCCGGCCTCTTCAATTTTGAAGTGCCCGGCGAAAACCGCTGTCCCATGCCCATCCGCCTGGCCAAATTCAGCTACGCGAAAGAGCTGGCTGACCACATGCTGCAACTCTGACCAGTAAGCGTGTCGGCCCCCATGCCATGAAGCGCCTTCAAGAACAAGATCCCGAGGCCATCGGCGCCGCCGTCCGCATTCTCCGTGCCGGCGGTGTTGTTGCCGCCCCGACTGAGACCGTCTATGGCCTGCTGGCGCGCTGGTCCGACTCTGCAGCCCGTGAGCGCATCTACCAGCTGAAACACCGTCCGGCAAACAAACGCTTGCAGATGCTCGCGCCGTCACTGACTGCAGCCGAGGCTGCCGGCTTATTGCCGCATCCGGCGTTGCCGGCCATCGCGGCGGCCTTCTGGCCCGGCGCCCTCACCGTGGTCGCGCCGGCGCGGAACAACGACAGCATTGGCCTGCGCATTCCCGCCCATCCCTTCATCCTCGCCGTCCTGCACGAACTCGGC
>JAAZKQ010000709.1 GCA_012799755.1 Lentisphaerota bacterium
AGCGCCATGGCGCAACAGAAGCCCGACCCCGCTCGCCGCCGCTTCTCTTTCCGGCCGACCCCCGCCCGCCTGCCTGTTTTCGACGATCTGACACTCGAACAGCGCCCCTGCTACGTCACTCACACCAACGACGCGACAGCCAAAGCCGTGCGCGACAATCTTGACCGCTCGCCGCTCTACGCCGGTCGCATTGACGGCATCGGCGCGCGTTACTGCCCGTCCTTCGAAGACAAAGTCGTACGTTTCGCCGACCGGCCAAGCCACCACGTCTATCTCTAACCCGAAGGCAATACCACCGACGAGTATTACCTCAACGGCATTTCCACCAGTCTGCCCGTGGATGTGCAGTGGCTGATGGTTCGTTCGCTCCCCGGCCTGGAAAACGCCCTGATCAGTCGCTATGCCTACGCCATCGAATACGACTTCGTCTTCCCACATCAGCTCGACCTCAGCCTGGCCCTCCGCCGCTGGCCCAATCTCTTCCTTGCCGGCCAGATCAATGGCACCAGCGGCTACGAAGAAGCCGCCGCGCAGGGCCTGATCGCCGGCGTCAATGCCGCCCGTTGCGTCGCCGGTCAAAGCGGCACCCTGACTCTGCGCCGCGACCAGGCCTACATCGGCGTCATGATTGACGATCTGATCAGCAAGGACATTACTGAGCCATACCGCCTTTTCACCAGCCGCGCGGAATACCGCCTCAGTCTCAGACAGGACAACGCCGACCGGCGCCTCACCGCCATCGGTTACCAATTCGGACTGGCCGGCAACAGCGAGCATCAACGCGTCATGGCCCTCGAAAAAGACATCGCCGAGGCCCGCCAAGTCATCCAGGGCATCCGCTACGGCGGCAAGAATCTCTGGGAGCTGATGAAACAGCCCGATTTCAATTACGCCGATCACCCCGAACTGCCGCAATTCAGCCCGCGCGTTCACGAGCAACTCCATATCGAAGCACGCTACGCCGGCTATATCGCCCATCAGGACAAGCAGGCACAGGCACTGCGCAAGCTCGACAACTGGAAAATCCCCGCAGGATTCGACTTCAATATCCCCGGGCTAAGCGCCGAAGCCGTCAGCAAACTCTGCAAACGCCAGCCGGCGACCCTCGGCTTGGCCTCGCGCATTGACGGCGTCACCCCTGCCGAAATCGCCCTCCTGCAAGTCCGCCTGAAGGCATTCAGCGCCACGCATAGCCATGACCTGAACGAGGAGACGCCGACGCCATGAGCATTATCCGCGTCCTGCCAGCCGAAATCATTGGCCGCATCGCCGCCGGCGAGGTCATCGAAAGGCCCTCATCCGTCGTCAAGGAACTGGTGGAAAACGCCATTGACGCCGGCGCCACCCGCATCCGCGTCAACGCCGAACAGGGCGGCCAGCGCATGATCCAGGTCATTGACAACGGCTGCGGCATGGACCGCGACGATGCGCTGCTTTGCCTGGAAACCCACGCAACCAGCAAAATCACCCGTGATGGCGATGTCGGCCAAATCCACACGCTTGGCTTCCGCGGCGAGGCCCTGCCCAGCATCGCGTCAGTCAGCCGTTTCCTCCTGCAAACCCGTCAGGCTGACAGCGTCAGCGGCACCGAGGTCGCAGTGGACTTCGGCACCATCCGCGATGTCCGTGAATGCGGCTGTGCGCCAGGCACAAACATCCGCGTCAGCCAGCTCTTCGGCAACCTCCCGGCCCGCCGGCGCTTCCTGAAAGGGCCGGACACCGAAGACGGCCACATTGAAGAAATGCTGCTCATGCTGGCGCTGTCCCGGCCGGAGCTGTCCCTGTCCCTCACTCTCAACGGCCGCGAGCAGCTTCGTGCCAATCCCTGCACTCTGCTCAGCGAACGCGTCGCCATGCTACTCGGCCAGGACAGCTTTGCCGCCATGCTGCCTGTGGACTACGAGGAAAACGGCGTCTTCGTCCGCGGCTTCGTCAGTCGCCCGGGCTTCACCCGCTCCTCACGCCGCGAACAGCGCGTCTTCATCAACGGTCGTGCCGCCGCCGCCGAAACCGTCTATTTCGCCATCCGCGATGCCTTCGACACTCTGGTCATGAAAGGCCGCTACCCCGGCGCGGTACTTTACATTGACCTCGCGCCCGAGCGCGTGGACGTCAATATCCACCCCGCCAAACGCGAAGTGCGTTTCCGCGAGCCACGCGAAATCGGCAACATTATCGCCGCCGCCATCCGTCGCGCCCTGCGCAGCATGCCCGGCGGCAGCGAGGAGGCCATTGACCTCAGCAGCTCGCCCGCTGCCGCTCTGCCGCCGGCGATGCCCCTCAACACCGCGCGGCAAGTCAGCCTGCCCATGACCACCCCCGGCGCCGGCGCCACCACCCACCGCACTTTCCCCCATCAGGACGAGAGCGACATGACCCGCGCCACGCCCTTCCCGCCGACACCGCCCAGCCAGAGCGCAACGCCGACCGTATCGAGGCAGGAAAGCACACCAACCACACCCGGCGTTCCAGCAGCCACGCCGAGCGCCTCACCAAGCGCAACCAGGCCAATCACGCCCCAAGCGCCCGAAACGCAGAAAAGTCCTCCTGCTGCCGCCGCCGTGCCTAGCGCCATTCCATCTTCGTCTCCGCTGGTGAACAAAGACCTCGCCCAGCTGCGGCTTTGCGGCCGTCTTGGCCGCCGCTATGTGCTGGCGGAGGCCCCTACCGGACTGGTCGTGGTTGACCTACAGGCCGCCCATCAACGCATTCTCTTCGAAAAACTCCTGGCGGCGATGAACGATCAGCGCCAGACCCGCCAGCAGCTGCTATTGCCCGTAACGCTCAATCTCAGCCCGGAAGAAGCGCGTTTCCTCCGCCGCGAAAACAGCCACTTCGACACCCTCGGCTTCACCATCGAACCCTTCGGCGGCAGCACCTTCCTCATCACGGCGGTGCCTTCTGCCTACCCCGATCAGGACATCGCCAAGACCCTGCGCGATATCCTTGACGATCTCCGCCAAAGCTCGGTCACCAATCGCCAAAGTGCCATCCACATCGCTCAAGCCGCCTGTCGCCATGCCCACCGCGGTAAGGAAGAACTCAGCGAACTGGAAATCCGCGCGCTCCTTGACGGCCTCGCCCGCAGCACCATGCCCTACGCCTGCCCCAATGGCCACCCAACCATGGTGCACATCACCTACAGCGAACTCGACAAACGCTTCCAAAGCTGATCCCGTGCAACAGACGACTCGGGAGTACCGAACCAACACCCCGTTTCGCGACCGTGCTATGGATTTTCAGCCCGCTGCGTCGTACAAAGCATTTCCCGCCCCCTTGCGCCACTTGTTTACCGTGCTCATCCCCGACATTCCGGCGCGTGTGCGGCAGCCGCACACGCGCCAAAAGGAGATGGGATAGAGAAGGGAGCGCGAGGGATACCTTCGGACTCTTCGGCAGGTACCGCACACGCGCCAAAAGGAGATGGGATAGAGA
>JAAZKQ010000710.1 GCA_012799755.1 Lentisphaerota bacterium
AACAATGTTCAACGGGTGACCGGTTACCCTGATCTCCTCCCGCAGCCGCGGCAGGGCCTTTTTTCCATCTGCGGACTTTTTTCTATCCGTCCGATCCGCCTGATCACGCCGCCGGATTCGCCCGATCCGCCTGATCATGCCGCTGGATTCGTCCGGTCCCGCCCGATCACGCCGCCCGATCATGCACTGCCGCAGCGGGCCAAGATCGCCCACTGCTCCATAAAACTGCGGTCTTATCTACAAAAACGCCATGCTGCGCCGACCCCGGACATTAGGTGTCCGGGCTGCGGGTCTACACTAATTGCGCTGTCCACCCCCTGTCTTGTTCGCATCATCCATCCCCAAGAGAAAGGACATCGCCATGACTCAGAATCTCCCAGCTCCACTTTGTGCAGGCCAGCCTCGGAAAAGCGCCGCAGATCAGGTCTCCAAGGTCACCAAGATTGACAACCACAACCTCGTCACTACCCGCGAACTCGCGAAGCTGCTGCGTTTGCAGGTGACTTCGCTGTGGGAAAAGAAATGCCCGGCGGCGCTGCTGCCGCCACTGATGGTCTGGGGCGCGCCTGGCCTGGGCAAGTCCAGCATCATCCGCGACCTCGCCCGCGAACACGGCGTCGGCTTCATTGACATCCGTCTCGCCCAGCGCGAGCCAGTGGACATCCGCGGCCTGCCCGTGCCGGACAAGGACGGCGTCAAATGGCTCGTCTCCTCCGAATGGCCCCGAAAACCCGACAGCCGCGGCATCATCCTGTTCGACGAACTGACCGCCGCCGACCGCTCCCTGCAAGTCGCCGCCTACGAACTCATCCTCGACCGCCGGCTCGGGGACCTCTACACCGTGCCGGATGGCTGGTACATCTGCGCCGCCGGCAACCGCACCGAAGACCGCGCCGTCGCCACCACCATGTCCAGCGCGCTGGCCAACCGCTTCCTGCATGTCGAGCTCCAGGGCGACGTCGAATGCTGGATACAATGGGCCATCGGCCATGACGTGCACCCTACCGTCATCGGCTTTTTGCGCGCGCGCCCTGAGCTGCTGTTCGCCCAGAAAAACGAGAACCTTGAGCGCGGCTGGCCGTCGCCGCGCTCCTGGGAACGCGCCAGTTCCATGCTCAAACTCGTCGGCAAAGACGATCCGCGGATGCTGCGCAGCATCGTCTACGGATTGATCGGAAACCACGCCGGCGTCGAATTCATGGCCTTCCTCGACGTGAGCGACAGCCTGGAAGACGTGCTCCAAGCCATGCTCTCGCCCAAGTCCAAAATCAGCATCCCCAAAAAGGCCGACCGCACCTACGCGTTCTGCTCCGCCATGGTCTATCATCTCTGGCGCGGACAGGACGAGCGCCGGGAAAAAACGCTCCTGGACGGCTTCTTCCGCCTCTCCCAAAAACTGCCCAGCAGCTTTGCCGCCATGAGCATGATTGACGCCATGGGCGACAGCGATGCCAAAGCCGAAAAACTCTTCTCGCACCCGCAGTATCGGGACTGGGCCGCCTTGCATGGCGCCGCCCTCAAACAACGACTCCGCGACGGCCAGACAGCCGCGGCCAAAGCCGATACCGACTCCTCTGCCGATGCCGACGCGGGCCGATAACACGCTCTGGAGGTATAAACCATGATGATCAGACCACCCAATCAGGCCGAACAGGACCTCAAACAACGCATTTGGCAACAGGCTGAGGCCGACCGCGGACAGCTCCTGCTGCGCCAGCCATTCGTCGGTTCCCTGATCATGCGCATGGACCTCATACCGGTCTGCGATTACCGCCTGGACACTGCCGCCACCGACGGAAGCAACATCTTCCTCAACTGCCACTACTACTCCCAACTCGACGCCGACGAGCGGCTCTTCCTGCTCGCCCACGAAGTCTGGCACTGCGTCTTCCTGCATTTCGCCCGCCGCCTCGGTCGAGACCTGATGAAATGGAACATCGCCACCGACCTCGAAATCCAGTTCACCTTGGCGCGCGAAGGTATGAAAAACCCCAACCCGCTGCCATACCATTGGGCATGGATGAACCTCAATGCCGAGGAAATCTACGACCAGTTAGAAGGCACGACCGTCACCGGCAAAGAAAAATTCGGCGATGTCCACCTGGAGCCGGGCGACATATCAGCAGAATCAGAGCAAAATCCCCCAGCCGCCGGCGACCACAAAAACGCCAAGGAAAAGGGTGAGAAGCAAGGACGGCAAGAGCAAGAGGACGACAAGAGCAACACGTCACAGGACGACGACGACGAGAAACAGCCGGATGACGCGTCAAACAACCCGCCGGCCTGCGAAACAGCCGACGACGGCGCACTCGTCCTCGACCCCGACTATGCGCCGTTCTTTGTCACGGACATTGTTGAACGAACCAGAACCCGTGTCATATCCACAGCCCGCCAGATTGAACGGATGCGCGGAACCTTGCCCGCCGGCCTGAACGCACTGCTCGCCGAGTTCCTCGACCCCAAACTGAGCTGGCAGGAGTTGCTGGCGCAGTTTGTGACCTCCTGCTACGCCGGCAAGCGGCGCTGGCTGCCACCATCGCGCCGACATGTCGCCCAAGGACTGTATCTGCCGTCGCTGCGCGGCGAAAAGATCAAGGTCGTCGTCGCCGTTGACACCTCCGGCAGCACGTCCCACGACCTACCGGTGTTCTTTACCGAGATCAATTCCCTGCTCGCCAGTTTCGGCGACTATGAAATGACCCTCATCCAATGCGACGCCGCTATCCAGGCGGTCAATCATTACAGCAACCTTGCGCCGGCGCCAGCCAATGGCCAATGGAAGGTCAAAGGCTTTGGCGGCACGAATTTCCGACCAGTTTTCAAGTTCCTGGAAAACCACCCGGAAATGGAATATTCCCTGTTGATCTTCTTCACGGACGGTTATGGCACCGCCCCGACGACCCCGCCGCCCTACCCCGTGCTCTGGCTGCTCTGCAAAAACGGCCGTGCCCCTGCCAACTGGGGAATGGTCATCAATCTGTAACACCCACACCACCCGAAACGGAGACATCATCATGACCGACTATGCCGCCCAACTGCACGCCGAACTGGAAAACCTGCGCCAAGACCGCGACTTCATGTTCAAATGCATGACCAATCCAACGCTCTGCCACCACATGGAAATGGGAAGCTACACAGGCGAGGGATGGAAAGTGCACACCCAAAAGCCCAAAAGCTTCCGCGCCAAAACGCCATACGTCATCCTCAGCGCGGAGGAAGTCTTCCGGGCGGCCGACATGCGGCAGCTCCTCCTGGGACTGTTTTGGATGCTCCAAGCCCGCAGCCCGTATAAGAAAGGCGCCATGGACACAGTCGGCGACGACGCCTTCTGGCTCGAATTCCTCCGGCTCGCCAAGGACGCCCAGTGGCAGCGCCGCCAACTGCACCAGGCCATCCTCGCTTCCGAGTCGCCGCAACTGCCCAACAAGGTCAAAGTCGCATCCTGGTTCTATTTTCTGACTCACTCTCGCACCCCCGGCGACAACGGCACCCCGCTGCCCCCGCAGGCATTTGAACGCCTCGAGCACGTCGCCTTCGCGCCGGAACAAAAAGAACGCTGGGAAATGCTGCCCGACTTCGGCTTGGAATCGCTCTTCAAAAAACAGCTTTACCGAACCAACGTGGCCATTGACATGTCATCGCTCGAACTGCCGGACTGGTTCTCTTTCGCCTTGGTCAAATATCGGCCCGACATCGTCTGCCACTGGCTGAAAGAATACCCGGCGGAGCAACTGAACATGTCCCTGCGTGACGTCCTGCTCTTCGTCGTCGCCAACTATCGTGGCGACGGCGCCGTCAAAATCATCAATGCCCTCGAAGAGTTATCCCCGGGCCTGTGCGCCGCGTTTCGTGACCGTCACGGCAACAACCTGCTGTGGTACACCGCCGTCTGCTGGCAACTGCGCAGCCCCTTCGCCACGCCCTTCGCCGCCGACGGCACCCGCCGCGACCCAGCCTCAGCCCCCGGCGACGCCGACGATGCCTGGAAACGACTGGCCGCCAGACACGGCGACCCGAACGGCCGCAACGCCAGCAACCGCAAGCTGCTGCAACGCCTGTTTGGGCTTGGAATCTCCCCAGACCAGCCCAACCGCTACGGCTTCTCCTTCCGAGACCTTGACGACTTCGGACGGATGCTCTGCCGACGCTGGCAAATCACCCGCATCCAGCAAGACGCGCCGGACTTCGACGACGCGCACTACTGGCGCCCGACGGCCAGACGACGCGCCAGAACGGCATGACCTGCGCTGCTCAGAATTCAGCCCGCCTTGCGCGGGCAGCGCCCAGGAAGTCGTTAAAAAGTAACCGGTCATCGCTTGATAATTGTTGTCCCCGCAAGCTACTATGGACAGTATGGACAATATGGACGGCGAGCGAGCAGGAGTTGTCGTCCATCATGTCTATAATGTCCATGCTGCGCCGTAGGCGCTTAACCATGCTTAACACCAGGCTTCAGCCTGGGGTGGAGGAAACTCCAAAATCAGGCGCCTTGGAAAGGCGCTACGCGAAACCGCGAAAAAGAACCGGGAATGTAAACTTAATTTCTGTACGACTCCTAAAGCTGATTCTGCCGCATCGTCTCCGCCAAGCGCAAAATTTCCTGGCGCAACGACGCCGGCGACAGAACCTTGACCTCGCCCCGGGCCCACAGCACCAACTCAACCGCCTCGTACTCCGCCAAGTCCCGGACAGTCACCACCAGCGAACCGTCCGGCAACTCTTCGATGCATGACGGCTGGCTCGAAAAACGCTCCCGCGCCTGCATCGCCACCTTCGGCAAAAAGCGCAGGCGGACTTCCGGGTAACGCGAAAATTCAAACAGCTTCCCCTTCTTGACCGTGTCCAGCAGCTGCCGGTCGCCCTCAAAGGAGCTGCTCAGCTTCTCGGCCTGGCGGATGCGATGCACGGCGAGAATCGTTTTATAGGGCTTGCGATACTCGTATTTTGGCGTCCCGCAAAGCATGCCTTTGAGATACCACACACCCCACTGCCAGGCCAGTATATGCGGTTCAAAGACCATTTCCTTCGGCGGCCCCTTGACGGAACAGTAGGTCAACTGCAGCTTCTGACGCCGCTCCCAGGCATTGAAGACGGTGCAGAAGACCTCCGGCGACAGGGGCAGCTGCATCGGGTTGATGACCTGCATCATGTCCAATTCCGCCCGGTCGGCAAAGCCGGTGCTGTTGCGCGCCAGGAGTGACCGCACGGCCTGGTCAATGGAAGAGCGCAGCGGTTCCGGCATCAGCGCCTCGGCGACCTTCTGCCCAAGCAGCACCCCTTTCATCTCGAACGGCTCAACCATCAGCTTCTCGTTGTACCATTCAAGGTCTGTGAGAAAAAAGCCGCGCACGCTTTCGTCGTAGAGAATGGGCGCGCCATACTCCGACTTCAAGTCGCTGATGTCGCGCCGAAAAGTACGCTCGCTCAGCGTAAACGCCCCAGCCAGGTCCCGACGTCTCATCTCGGCCATGAAACTGGTGAAGTTGGGAAAGGAATTCTTGCGCATCATCTCAATGATGACGCCCATACGCAACAGCTTGTTCTTGTTCGCAGGCATGCGACTCACTCTCCATTACCGGCGGACTGAATCCGCGCCGCCAAAAAAACGCCGGGAACTCCTTGGAAAAATTTTCAGGCGCTCGTGTTCAAACGTCTTTTGTTCATTGATGCAACAATAAGCCCGGCGACCGTGCCCGTGATTGTCACAACGATAGCATTGCGACCCGAAAGCGCAAACAGCCACCAGACGGCCGGCAAATAATCTGGTAAGCGGTCAGCCGTTGAACATTGTTGTCTCCGCAAGCTCCTATGGACACTATGGACAATATGGACAGTATGGACGGCGGGCCAGCAGGTGTTGTCGTCCATCGTGTCCATATTGTCCATATTGCGCCGTAGGCGCTAAACCATGCTTAACCCCAGCCTTCAGGCTGGGGTGGACAGCTCCCCATGAGGCAGTGCCTTGTAAAGGCACAACAGCGGGAAAAGACCACCGGCACGACCGGTATCAATCGCTGACCACCAAAATCCCCGCAAATCCCTCGCTCCTCGTCCCTCGCCGCCCTCCCCGCCCTCCTCGGACAATAGGCGTCCGGGTCGCCGCAGTATCATAAGGGCCATGACGACCTTCGCCTCGAAACCGTTTCAGCCACCACCTTTTGGAGAACACGCCATGCCCGCCAGTGAAATTTCGCCCGCTTTGCGTTCCGCCCTTGAGCCTTTGCGCGCCCGCAAACGCTTTCTCATGCTGGTAGCCGACGGCGCGGGCAGTCGCCGGCCACCGCCCGGCGGCAAGCTCGCCACGCTCCCGCCCGCCTGGCAGGACCACAGCCATTCCCTGCATAACCTCTTCCGCCTGGAATGCCTTGACGACGACGAACGACAACAGCTCCGCGAACAGAGCCAATGGGAGGAAAATCCCAACTTCCCCTGGCGCGCCTTTGCCAAATCCCTCGCCCTGGAGCTGGCCCTGCCGGTGGCCATCCTGAGCATGTT
>JAAZKQ010000711.1 GCA_012799755.1 Lentisphaerota bacterium
CCCCCCGAAATCAGAGCCTTGGAAAGGCGACACATGAATCAGCGTCGGCAATGCGGCCCAAAACAAAGATAAGGCCTTGGCTTATGCGTCTTCGTATGCCACCGCGCATCACGTTGCGATAGTGTCGCCCCCCCGGGGCTCTGGTTTGTGGGGCGGCGCGACCCCAGGTTTCGCAGTGCTTCGCACTGCTCCACCAGGGGTTACTCATGGTATTGCCTCTCCGAGGCAAATCGAAGAGCAAAACCCAAGCGTGAACGACCATGTGAAAAGTGTACAAAAATGGTATTTGCCCGGCCCCGGATGCGGATGCCTTGGAAGAACAGGTGCTTGTCCACAATGTCCACCCTGTCCACTTTATCAACGAGTGACCGCTTACGAATTGTAGAAAATGGGGCAACCACGGATGGACACGGATAAGCGCTGGGCAGAGCGGCTGTGCGTGTGCGTTGCCTACTGCTGGTCAAGGGCGATGATTTTCAAGACCTGTTCGCGCATGGCGCCGTGGTCACCAGTACCGAAGAGATTGAAGATGTAAAATGGCGTTTCGGGCTGATAACTTTCGCTGGGCGCCAGGGTGACGGTGAACTTGCGGAAAGAATCTGGATGGAGGACACCGTCGTTTTTGGAAATCCAGAAGCGGATGCCGAGGTCTTGGCGGCCATTGCCGGCGGCGGCGACATAACGCTGACCTTGGTTTTCCAGCCAGCCGCTGTAGAGTTCGCGATTCCAGAGATTGGGGACACTGTGTCCGGGCAGCTCCAGTGCAGAGAAGGCCGGGAAGAGGCGGAAATGCATGCCGCGCAGTTCCAGGGCGCGGGCGCTGTCAGCGTTGCCGGCGGCGGTGATTTCGGAGAGGAACCAGTCGCAGTCCGGCAGGAGAATGATGCGATAGTCCATGGTGAAGGGCCGCTGATCCTCGGCGAGTTCTTTGGCCGGGCCTTCCTTGCGGGCTTTGACGCTGATGAGCAGCATGTCGGCATTGGCGCTGATGGCGACGTCGTCAATGGCGGTGGTGTCGGCCCAGACCTGGCGGGTGCCGTCATGGAGATAGTGCAGCATGGTGCCGAAGCGGCCCATGGGCCGGCCGTCAAGAGTGACGTCCAGGAAGGGTTGATTGGCCTGACGACTGATGCTGAGACGGCCATTGCTGACGCTGAAGCTCTTGTCCGCAGAGAGCTGCCGGCGGAACTGTGGGTGCGGCGCGCTCTGCGCGAAGGCCGGCAGGCCCTGGGCGTAACGGCGATAGACGGCGCCGCGACTGGTGTCCGGCCGGGGCTTGGGCTGCGGTATGGATGCCAAACGCAGGGCGCGGGGATCGCGATGGAGGGCGGTGAAGGTCGCTACCAGCTCTTCGTAGGGCTCGTTGTTGGCGCGGACCAGCCCGTAGTTGGTATTTTCCGGATGGGTGGCGCGGACGCCTTCGGCCGGTTCATCAACCCACATGAAATAGACGTAGCCAAGCATGAAGGGCATGGACAGGAGGGTGCGTGCGTAGATTTCGCTGGCTCGGCTGCGTTCAGCCTGGGTGCGGAAGCGCTGGCCGGCGCCATGGGTGCAGGGCAGGCCGCTGTCCAGCGCGGGGAAGGACCATTCGGTGATGATAACCGGCTTTTGGATCCAGTCGTATATGGTCTTGAAGGCGTCGCTGAGCGGTTCCGGGCGATGGAAGCCGGTGTAGGCGGCCTCTTCGTCAAGGTCAACCTTGCCGTACATGTTCCAGGTGAGGCAGTCGTTGTATTTGCCGGCGATGCGCCAGACGACTTCGTGGGTGTTGCGGATGCCCGCCGTACGGCAGCCCATAAGCATGTGGTTTTTGTCCACTTTGCGGAAAGCGTCATGGGCGCTGCGGAAATAGCGTTCGGCGATGATGGCGAGGAAGTCGGTCTTGAGCTGCGTTTGCTCAGGGGTATTTTCCGGCAGGGCGTCCAGCCTGAGGATGTCGTTGAAGTCCTTGAGGTCTTGCTGCCACTGCTTATTGAAGACCACGATGTCATTGAAGGACTTGTCGCGGAGGAAGTCTCGCAGGGCTATTTTGGCGCTGTGGCGGGCATTTTTTTTCATGACGGCATCAAAGAGGCCGCTATGGGGCTTGCCGCGTCCCCACCAGGCCAGCTCATTGTCGAGGTAGTAGCCGATGAGCCAAGGGTTGTTGATATTGCGTCGGCAAGCCTGTTCGGCGCGGTAATCGCACCATTGCTGGAAGCGTGGGTGGAAGACATTGGGGAAGGCGGAGCAGGGGCACCCTTCGTGGGGCGTGATATCAAACTCGTCGCCAAGCGCGGCCATATTGCCGCCGATGGAGATGTAGGCCGTGTGAGGCAGACCGCGCATGAACAGCTCCGATGAGCCGCCGCCGACGGTGTTGAAGCCCCAGGCCTTGAGGCGTTCTAGGGCCTGATCGCTCCATTCCTGGCGGCTGGCGAAGGCCTTTTTGTTGTGTTCCGCGTAGGGGAAGCAACCGCGGCTTTCACATTCGGGGCCTTCGTAGGTGACGGTGCCGCAGCCGAGGAGGACGAAGCCGCGCCCCAGCGGGTCAATCAGCCACCAGCGACCATCGCTGTTTTGCCAAGTGTGAAAGAAACCCGTTGCGGGCCGCCTGATGTCCGCAATGAAACTGTCGCTGGCGTAAGGCGGAAAAGCCTGCGGGGCTTCGGCGATGACGGGCTCGGGCAGAGCTTTGCCCCATTGCGCCTTGATGTCGCGGAATTGCCCGCTGATGCTCAAGCCGCGCAGGGCCGGCCGCGCGGCGATGGGTTTTTCGCCATCGCGGTAGCGGATTTTGCGGGTGAAGCACTGTTGGCCGGCAAGGGTGTGGACGCTGGCGCTCACGATGTCGCCGACGAGTTCAAGGCGCAGGCGGTAGGGCGTGTTGTACTGCCAATCGTAGTCGCGGCCGCTTATCTCCAGTTCATGGACGTTGTTGCTGTAGGTCCAGCGGCCTTGGTAGTTCTGGTGCATTTCGATGTGGTGCTTCCTGGCCGGCTGCGGCGATTCCACGAGGGCGACGTGCCAGAAATGGTCCGGCGCGGCGTAGAGCGCGATGCCGATGACGCCCCAGCCCTTGCCCGTGGCGAGATTGGCCTTCGGTGTGACTACGGCTTCAATCACGCAGTGATCCGAGATGGGGGCCACGGTGTAGGGCAGCAGACCGCAGTTGAAGGGATTGCTGATGCTGTCCCGGGCAAACTCCCAACCTTGCAGGGGATTTGTCCGTGCCTCCCAGAGCTCGGGGGAAAGGAGCAGTGGCTGCAACTGCGCGAGAGATAGCAAGGGCAAGACGAGCGATAGAAGGTAAAAACGTATGGTTCTCATGGTAAGTGCCTTTTATGGTGATAGTGGGCTTTGACGGCCGGAAGCCGGCAACGCTCAATGTAGCCGCCAAAGACAGTCATGCCCTGGAGAAGGGTGGGAAAAAACTGGAGGTTGGTAAGCGGTCACCGATTGATAGTGCTACTCCCTGAAAATAGACGTGGCTGAGTGTAAGTAACGGTCAGGCGGGCAATGCGTGCTCGAAAGCGGCTGGAAGCCGCTTCTACTCTGCTGGAAGCCCCACGTCTGACCCCGTTTGCCAAATTCCTGCTGCAAACGACAAACTCGAAAGCGGCTGGAAGCCGCTTCTACTCTGCCGGAAGCCCCACGTCTGACCCCGTTTGCCAAATTCCTGCTGCAAACGACAAAATTGCACGCTGAAAGCGTGCCACATAGCAGACACGAAAGATGCTTTCCAGCGCAAGGCAACAGGAAACAGCCAATTATCAATCGGTGACCGGCTACCCAAAATTACACTCTCAAGATAAATCATAGACGCAAAGATAAATCATTGTAAAAGAACAATGGAATCTATGAAAAACAAGCTTTTTTTCAGGTAAAAGACGATATAAAATATGAATATAAGTGATTATATATGAATGTATTATGACTATTTGACAATACTTCCAGTCACTATACTGTTATCCAATGTCTGACAGCCCACAAGGCTGGGCATAGGAGAAAGCGGATGACAGAGGACAAGAACAATGGGCCGCCGCAAAGATCACGGCACCGCTATCCACTTTCGGCGCAGACTCGGCAGCGCCTGCGGCAAAAGCGCTACGACTTGAATCTGTCTTTTGAGCGTCTGGGCAGACTTCTGTCCGTGCACTGGTCAACGGCGCGGAAGTGGGAAAACGGTGAAACGAGTCATTACTCATCAGCCCACCACGAGAAGCTACAAGCTTTTATTGCCGGCGACTACGACCACCTGTTTACCCCCCCGACGGGAAATCGCTCCCCTGCCCTTGCCGGATGACGAGCCCTCAACGAGCAACGCTCCTGACGGCCAACGTCTTAACTCTGTGCTTCGCCGCATCGCCAACCTCTATCAACTGGCACAGCCCAACTCCAGTCTGCAATCAGCCATCATCCGCCAACTGGACGATCTCAGCGATAGCATACTCGCCCGACTGGCAACGGACAGAAAAGCCATCCCTCCCGCCCAGTAATAGCAAACAGGCACCGGCCTTGCTTGGCCGGTGCCTGTTTGGTTTTCCTGCTTGTTACGTTGATCTCAAGCCTTGCTGACACGATCAGCATACTGGCCGGTCCGCGTATCAATGCGCACCGTGTCGCCTTGGTTGACGAAGAGCGGCACCTGAATCTCATAGCCATTCTCAATGCGGGCGGGTTTGGTCACGTTCGTGGCCGTGTCGCCCCGGGCGCCGGGCTCCGTCTCAGTGATCTTCTTCTCGACGAAGAAAGGCAGGGTAATTTCAATCGGGCGCTCGCGGTAGAAAAGCACGGAGCATTCCATATTGTCATCCAAGAAATACTTGTTGTCACCGATGACATCTTCCTCGATGCGCACTTCGTCATGGGTATCGGGATCATGGAAGACATAAAAACTGCCGTCGTCGTAGGAGTAAACAAGCTCTTTTTCCTGAAGGTCCGGCTTGCCGATTTTGTCCACCGTGCGGAAGGTACGGTCCGTGGTGCCGCCGCTCAGCATATTTTTCAGCTTGCAACGGTAGAGCGCCTGTCCTTTTCCAGGCTTGCAAAAATCAAACTCTGTGACAATATATGGCTCACCATCAATTTCGATCTTCAGACCTTTACGCAGGTCAGATGCCTCGTACATACAAAACCTCCAATAGCATCATGGGTTGTGGACTTAGGGCACTATCTGGGGAAAAACAATCTATTAAAATAATGTGGATACAGCGAAAAACAATATGCCTCCTTTTGTTTCAACAGACATGCAAAGGCAAGTGCAGACACGATGCGGCTATCGTTTCAAGGATCTGAGTCTGCTTGACCAAGCTTTGACCCATCCATCATTTGCCGCCGAACAAACTCCGGCGCCGCCTGACAACCAGCGAATGGAATTCCTTGGCGACTCCGTACTCCAGCTCATTCTCTCTGACCTGCTCTTCGCCTCTCTGCCCGATGACAAAGAAGGCACCCTGACCCGCCTGCGGGCAACCCTGGCCAATGAGCCAGCCACCGCGTCCTACGCGCAAAAACTCGGGCTGCAAGAGGCGATACTCCTCGGTAAAGGCGAAGAGCAAACCGGCGGTCGTGAACGGCAGTCCATTCTTGGCGATCTTTTTGAGGCCTTTCTCGCAGCAGTCTATCTTGACGGCGGCATGGACGCAGCCCGAAGCATCTGCCAGCGTCTACTCCCGCCGCTGGCTGACAGAAAACGCCAGCTCTTGGCGAAGGACAACCCCAAGGGCGCCCTGCAAGAGCTTTGCCAGGATCGTTTCAAGTGCAAGCCTAAGTACCACGTGCTCTCAGCTGAAGGCCCAGTTCACGCCCCGCACTTCGTTGTCAATGTCAGCGTCAACGACGTTGTCATGGGCCAAGGCAGTGGCAGCAGCCACCGCATCGCCGAACGCCAAGCCGCAACCCAGGCATTGCTGAAATTTCTACAGGATGACGGCGCTGCCCAGGACTGAAAGCCCCCCAGATGCTCCGTAGCGCCGTGCTTGCCCCTCGCACCCCAAGCCCCCACAGCAACAAAACAACTTGACCACTATGAATGAGCTCTTCGCTTTGGATTTTGACGGTGTTATCTGCAACAGCGCGGACGAAACCGCTGTCAGCGCCTGGCGCGCTGCCAGCCAATTATGGCCAGAGCTGGCCCAAGCGGGCAGCGATGCCCCCGACGAGATCGTTGAACAATTCCGCGCCGTCCGACCCTATCTGGAAACTGGCTTTCAAGCCATCGTCATGATCAGGATGCTTTTGCACCAGGCACCCCTCAGCGCCTTCCGCGATGAGCTTCATACACACGTTGAGCAGGCACTCCACGATCTGAATAAGAGCAAGGACGAGCTCATCGCCCTCTTCGGCGCCGTCCGCGACGAGTGGCTCCGCAAAGACCTCCCCTCCTGGCTCGACCGTCACAGCTTCTATCCCGGTGTCATCACCGCCCTGCGCTGCGCGCTCCAGCAACAAAAACGGCTTTACATCCTCACCACCAAGCAGGAACGCTTCGTCGCCGCGCTTTTCGCCAGCCAACACCTGCCTTTCCCTGCCGACTTGATCTGGGGCCTTGACCGCAAAGTCAAAAAAGAAGTCCTCTTGCAAGAACTCCTGAAGGAAAAGGACGCCCGCGTCCACTTCGTTGAAGACCGCCTCGACACCCTCATCAGGGTGCATGCAAATCCCACCCTGCAGGCTGTCAAGCTCTACTTCGCGCCATGGGGCTACGCCACCCGCGCCGAATGCACTCAGGCCGAGAAGCACCCAGATATTCACTGTTTCAGCCTTGAGCACTTCACAAGCTGGCTCAAAGAATAAGAGCCACGCAAACGGCAGGACAGGCTGCCGCCGCACTGCCGCACGCAAGCGTGCGGCCACGGAACGCCGGGAAAAAGCCCGGCGGCGGATCCGGCTGGTTGATCCGTCTGATCGGTCTGATCCGGCTGATCGGTCTGCGCAAAAACACCCCGGCGGATAGCAAAGAAAAAGCCCGGCTCCCTGGGGGGGAGCCGGGCTTGAGGGAAAGGACTGGCAGCGCGCTACTTTCCCACGCTCCTGAGCGTAGTATCATCGCCACTGGGGAGCTTAACGG
>JAAZKQ010000712.1 GCA_012799755.1 Lentisphaerota bacterium
CATTGTGGACAGGGTGGACATTGTGGACATTGTGGACATTGTGGACAGGGTGGACAGGGTGGACAGGCACCTGTTCCCTGTCCGTTCTGCGGAACCAAGCGTCCGTCTCCCAGTTGTGCTGCGGGCTTGTAGCCCGCAGCGTGACATGACCCCGCAAACGAAAAACCAAGCGTCTGTTTCCCGACGTTACACCCGCAAAACCAAGCGTCCGTCTCCCGGCCGTACTGCCGGCTGTAACGCCAAGTGCCCGTGACTGCCTGGCGCCTGCGAAACGATGGACATTATGGACATTATGGACACGATGGACGACAACACCTGCTTGCCCGCCGCCATACTGTCCATACTGTCCATAACAGCTTGAGGGAACAACAGTTATCAATCGCTGACCGCTTACGGCTGAGGGAACTCACGCGTAACCATGGTCAAATGCAGGACAACGGGCCGTTGAGCGGCTGCGAACGGCTTTTGGCTTGAACTTTTCTCTACGGCGTGTCGTGGGATTTTTGCCAGCGCCGGATGCCGCCGACCCAGGTTTGAGTTGGATTGAGGTCCTGATCAAGGACGGCCAAATCGGCTTGGAAGCCCGGCGCGATTTTGCCGATGCCGGCGATATTGAGCGAGCGCGCTTGATTCCAAGCACAGGTCTTGACCAGCTGGCAAAGAGGCAGGCCGGTGAGGGCGCGGACGCGTTTCAGGCCTTCGTGAAAGAGCAGGGTGCTGCCGGCGACCTGGCCGGTCTTGAGGCGGGCGCAGCCGTCACTGACGACTACGGGCAGACCGCCGAGGCTGTAATCACCATCGGGCATGCCGGCGGCGCGCATGGAGTCCGTGATCAGCATGATCTGATCGCAGCCCTTGACCATGAACAGCAGCTGGATCATTTCAGGACAGAGGTGGACGCCATCGCAGATGAGTTCGACAAAGACGTCGCGATGGAGCAGCCCGCCGCCGACGAGGCCGAATCTGAGGTGATGCAGCGGCGTCATGACATTGCAGAAGTGGCTCATGTGCTTGAGACCAAGGAAGCACGCTTGCTTGAAGAGTTCGTAGCCGGCCAGCGAGTGGGCGCAGGCCGGCATGATGCCCAGCCCGACCAGTTCACGCACAAAACTGCATTGCGGATCGAGCTCCAGCGAATAGGACAGCTTGGCGACTGGGAACAGTGCGTGCAGACGTCGCACCATGGCGATGTCAGGTTCTTTCAGATAGGCGGGATTCTGTGCGCCGGCGCCTTCCGCCGTAAAAAAGGGGCCTTCGAGATGGATGGCGGGGATGACGGCGCCGTCGGGGTTCGCGCTCATGTAGTCCTTGGCGGCCTGGAGTGAGCGGGCGAGATCCTCCTCGGGCAAGGTGAGGGTCGTGCCGAGAAAGGACGTGACGCCCTGGCTGAGTTTGTGCCGGGCGATGGCGCGGACGGCGTTGGTCGTGCCGTCGCAGAAATCGTGTCCGGCGCAGCCGTGGCTATGGATGTCAAAAAAGCCTGGCATGAGATAGTGTCCGGCGAGGTCAATGATGTGGTCGGCGGCGGGCAGGGCGTCACCGGGGTTGAACAGGGCGGCGATGCGTGTGCCGTCAAGCAGCACGGCGGCATCGGCGCAATCAACATCCGGCGAGATGACATGGGCGTTGACAAGGAGGGTTTTCATGGTCGGCTGCGTTGCCTCAGAGTGTCGCTATGGTGTCTTTGGTGTAGACAATTTGAGAATTGGGATGTTTGAGGAGGAAAGACGCGGGCAGCTCCGGCGTGATGCGGCCGGCCTTGATCACACTTAGCGGCTGTTGCTGTTCCTTGAAGCAGGCCAGCAGGAGGATTTGTTCGGCGTCGAGGATGCTCTTCATGCCCATGGTGATGGCCTTGGTGGGGACCATGGAGGGATCATTGCCTGCCGTGAGGCGGGCGTTGGTGGCGATGGTGAGCGGCGCCAGGGCGATGACGCGGCTGGGGAA
>JAAZKQ010000713.1 GCA_012799755.1 Lentisphaerota bacterium
CCGTTAAGCTCCCCAGTGGCGATGATACTACGCTCAGGAGCGTGGGAAAGTAGCGCGCTGCCAGTCCTTTCCCTCAAGCCCGGCTCCCCCCCAGGGAGCCGGGCTTTTTCTTTGCTATCCGCCGGGGCGTTTTTGCGCAGACGGATCAGACCGATCAGACCGATCAGACCGATCAACCAGCCGGACCCGCCGCCGGGCTTTTTCCCGGCGTTTTGTGGCCGCACGCTTGCGTGCGGCAGCGCGGCAATTTATCACCACGGTCACTTTTCTTTTCGGCTATTGCACATGACCGGCAACAAACTATATTAGGCGATTTCACTTACCAACCAGGTTATTTTTCACCCTCACCCCACTAATGAATTATGCCTACCTACGAGTATAAATGTGAACAGTGCGGCGACCGCTTTGACCATTTTCAAAGCATGAGTTCTGAACCGCTGAAAAGCTGCAAAAAATGCGGCGGCAAACTTCGTCGGTTGATTGGCTGTGGTGCCGGCATCATCTTCAAAGGTAGCGGCTTTTACTGTACAGATTACAAAAAAAGCGGCGCGAACGCCGCCGCAGCCCCAGCCCCAAACGCCGACAGTACTTCCTCCAACAGCAAGGACAGCGGCGGTAAAGACAGCTGCGACACAAAGAAAAACAGTGTCGCAACCTGAAGGTGGCGCCGACAACCGCGCAATCGCTCAAGAAAAATAGTCATCTATAGGGAAGAAGACCATGATCAAGTGTCCGAAATGTGAAACAGACAACCTGCTGAACGCTATCTTCTGCCGTGGTTGCGGTGAGAAACTCGATTTGAGCGAGCTTAAGCCCGACTCATTTCGCGAGAAAAAAATGACGAAGTCGCAGAAGATCATGAAGGTCGTCAATCAGGTGCTCAGCGCCGTCATTGCCCTGTTGCTGATTACGCTGATTGTGGGCATCTTCTTTCCTGTGGAACATCTTAGCGGCAACTCTCCCAGCGAAGAGGCCGCCAAGAATTTTGAAGAGGCTCAGAACTTCGGCGAGCAGGCCGGACGGCGAAGAGGGCGTCGGCCGCCCCGTGACAAGGAAGACAATGCGCCCAGCAGCAAAAGTTTCACCTTCAACAGCCAGGATAGCACGGCGCTGCTCAACCAGTCCCTGCATCTACCCATCACTGGCGGCGACAATAAGCTGACCTCCGAAAACCTCAGCGTGAGTTTTGCCGGCGACGGCTGCGCCACTCTTGTTCTCACCTGCAAGCTGATGGGCAAGCTGCCCATGCACAACACCGTCGTCGTGAAACCGACCGTCAATAATGGCGCTTTGGCCATGAATGTGCAGAAAACCAAGATCGGCTTTGTGCCTGTCCCCCCCCAGCTGAATGAACGGATTACCCAGAAATTCATCAATCTATCCAGCGCCAGCACCGCACTGGACAAGATCAAAAGCAAGCTTTCCGAGGTCAAAATCAGCGAAGGTTCGTTAACCATCACGGTTAGTAAGAAATAATACGACAGCCTGCCGCCGGCTTTCCGGGGGTAGGCTGCCGCAACGGCTACGGTCTGGCGCCGCCTTCCGCCGAGGCAGCGGCAATCTCCGTAGTTTGGACAGCAGCATGGGCGAACCCGCAGGTAATTTCATTCTGAGTGTCAGCGACCTGACGGCACGGGTGAAATGGCTGCTGGAACAGAATTTCCGCACGCTGGCCGTTCAGGGTGAAATCAGCGACTTGGTCATCCATCGTTCGGGCCACGTGTATTTCACGCTCAAAGATCGTGGCAGCCAGCTTCGGGCGGTATTCTTTCGCGGCGCTGCTACTGCTGAGCGCTTGCAGCTCGCGCGTGGCATGGCCGTTATCGCCACCGGTAGATTGACCGTCTACGAACCCCAGGGCATTTACCAGTTGTCGGTTCTGGACGTCAAGCCGCTGGGACTCGGCGACCTTCACCAGCGTTTTGAAGAGCTCAAGCAACGCTTGCAGGCCGAGGGGCTTTTCGATTTGGAGCGCAAACGGCCGGTGCCGACATTGCCCCGCTGCGTCGGCTTAATTACGTCTTTGGACGGTGCCGCCATTGAGGACTTCTTCAATGTGCTCAATCGCCGTTTTGCCGGCATGCATGTACGCATCATTCCTACGGCAGTCCAAGGCGACAGCGCCGCTGCGCAGATCGCCAATGCCATTCGCTTCTTCAACGCTCGCCGCGCCTGCGATGTCATCGTCGTCACCCGCGGCGGCGGCAGCATCGAAGACCTCTGGGCTTTCAATGAAGAAGTGCTCGCCAGAGCCGTCGCCGGCTCCGAAATACCCGTCATCAGCGCAGTCGGCCATGAACGTGACCACAGCATCTGCGACTTCGTCGCCGACTTTCGCGCGCCAACGCCCTCGGCGGCGGCTGAACAAGTCGTGATGGCAAAGGAAAATTTCTTTGAGCGCATTGCCAATCTCCGGCGGCGTCTGCGTGACGCTTTGTTGTTGCGCGTGGCTGCTCTACGCCAGCGTTACGTCCGTGCGGCCAGCTGCTCCCTCTTGCAACGGCCGGACGACATGGTCATGCTACGGCAGCAGCGGCTGGACTTTCTTGCCGCGCGCCTGGAACAGACACTACCGCGGCTACACGAACGCGCGCTCAATCGTCTGACAAGCGCCGGCGAGCGTCTACCGCCGGCACTAAATGCCCTTGTTCGCCAACGCCGGGATCGTTTTACCCGGGCGGAACAGACCCTCAACGCCTTGGCGCCGCGCCGTGTGCTCGCTCGCGGCTACAGCATCCTGCTGAACCAAGAGGGCCAGGCCCTCCGCGATGCCGCCGAAACCCGGCCCGGCGAAGCCATCCGGGCCATGCTGGCAAAGGGCGATCTGGAACTTACTGTCAAGTGCGTCATCCCAACGGAGCCATCGCCATGAATCAACAACAAGAGTCTGAACTGAGTTTTGAAGAGGCATTGACGCGCTTGGAAGGCATTGTCAGCCAACTCGAAAGTGGCGGACTAGCCCTTGAGCAAAGCCTGGCGTACTTCGAAGAAGGCATGCGCCTGCAAAAAATCTGCGCTGACAAATTGGGCGAAGCCGAGAAAAAAATCGAAGTGTTGGTCAAAAAGGCCGACGGCGACTATGCGTGGGAGAATCGCGGCAAAAAAGGCGCCGGCAGTGACGAGCTAGACCGCGAAAGCCGCTAGCCAGGCGGCGACGAGGAGTATGGCGGCGGCGCCGGCCAAGGCCAGTCGCAGCCAGCGCCGGGCCAATACTGGTTTGCAGGCGGGTAGTAGTGCGCCAATGGCCACGCCGGCGCCGAAGCCGCAGCCATCTCCAAGCAGGTCGCTACCGGGCGCGGTACCGTACATACCAAGCATCACCACGCCGGCCAACAGGGGCAGCCACGGCACAATCCGCAGCAACTGTCCCCGCCCACTCTGGC
Source organism: Lentisphaerota bacterium (assembly GCA_012799755.1). Taxonomy (GTDB): domain Bacteria; phylum Verrucomicrobiota; class Lentisphaeria; order Oligosphaerales; family Oligosphaeraceae; genus Oligosphaera. The sequence goes on from JAAZKQ010000713.1 coordinate 3,384, forward strand.
GCCAACGCCAGCTATGCCAGGTCCGCACGGCGCTGAGTATGCCCAGCAGCCCGAAGACCATCGTGGACGCACCCAAGGCGCTGTGGCCTTCAGGCGCCAACGCGATCATCACTGTATTGCCCAGTGCGCCGGCGAAAATCATGGCTGCCCAAGCCGCGCCGGCGCCAATCTCGGCACCCAGTACTGCCAGTAGGCCCAGCATCCAGAAGAGATTGCCCAGCACATGCGGCGTATCTGCATGGAGGGTCAGGGCCGTCAGCACTCGCCACCATTCGCCGGCGGCAAGGGCCGAGTTCCGCCATACGCCGCGTTCGCGCCAGCCCAGCCACGGCGTACTTTCCACCCACAAATAAAAGCGGAAAAGCGCCCCTGCACTCAGCAAGGCTGTAAAAAAGGACGCGTCGCTCAGTAGCGGCTGATTGGCTTGCGGATCGGCCGGC
>JAAZKQ010000714.1 GCA_012799755.1 Lentisphaerota bacterium
CCGTACTCAAGCTCGGTCGCCAGGGCGTTCGCCTCCGTGAAGGCGATGGCCCCGTCGTCACCGTGCCTGCTTGCAGCGTCAAGGCCATTGACAGCACCGGCGCGGGTGATCTCTGGGCGGCGGGTTTCCTCTACGGTTGGCTCAAGGGCTGGCCCTTGCACAGCGCCGCCGAACTCGGCGCCAAAGTCGCCGCCGCCGTCGTGCAGGTCACCGGCGCCGTCATTCCCGACGAGGTCTGGGCGAGCATCCGACGCGACCTCCCCACTTGAACGCAACGCCCTCTTCTTTTTCAACAGCAGCGTCCCGCTGCCGCAGTCGCCAAGGATAGCACCATGAGCATTGTCAAAACCGACCGTTACTGGATTGCCGACCCATCGTTGGCCGAACTCGGGCGCAAAGAAATCGCCCTCGCTGAAATTGAGATGCCCGGCCTCATGGCCGCGCGGGAGAAGTACGGCCCGCTCAAGCCCCTCAAGGGCAAACGCATCATGGGCAGCCTGCACATGACCACCGAAACCGCCGTGCTGATTGAAACCCTCGTCGAGCTCGGCGCCGAAGTCCGTTGGTGCTCCTGCAACATCTTTTCCACCCGGGACTCCGCAGCAGCCGCCATCGCCGCCGCCGGTGTCGCCGTCTTCGCCTGGAAAGGCGAGACCCTCACTGATTACTGGGAATGTACCCTGCAAGCGCTCAGTTTCCCCGACGGCAAAGGCCCCAACCTGGTCGTTGATGACGGCGGCGACGCAACGCTGATGCTGCACCTCGGTGTCGAAGCCGAAAAGGGCATCAGCCCCCTCGTCGCCGCTGACGACGCCTCCGAAGACGAACGCGAACTCGTCGCCTGCCTGGCCCGAAGCGCCGCCGCTGACCCGCACAAATGGTCGCGCCTCAGCGCCGAATGGGAGGGCGTTTCCGAAGAAACCACCACCGGCGTTCACCGCCTCTATCAACGCCATGCGGCCGGTCGCCTCCTCGTGCCGGCCATCAATGTCAACGACTCGGTCACCAAGTCGAAATTCGACAACCTCTACGGCTGCCGCGAGTCACTGGTGGACGGCATCAAGCGCGCCACTGACGTGATGATCGCCGGCAAGGTCTGCGTCGTCTGCGGCTACGGTGACGTCGGCAAAGGCTGCGCCCAATCCCTGAGCGGTTCCGGCGCCCGCGTCCTGATCACCGAAGTTGACCCCATCTGCGCCCTCCAGGCGGCCATGGCCGGCTACGAAGTCGTCCGCCTGGAAGATGTCGTCAAGACCGCCGACATCTTCGTCACCGCCACCGGCAACTGCGATGTCATCACAGCCGAGCACCTCGCCGCCATGAAAGACCACGCCATCGTCTGCAATATCGGTCATTTTGACAACGAAATACAGGTCGCCGCCATGAAGGCCACTCCCGGCATCAAACATGTCAACATCAAAGCGCAGGTGGACAAATACATCTACCCCGATGGCCATTGCATCATTCTCCTGGCCGACGGGCGCCTCGTCAACCTCGGCTGCGCCACCGGCCACCCCAGCTTCGTCATGAGTTGTTCCTTCACCAACCAGGTCCTCGCCCACATCAAACTAGCCGGCGAAAAACTGCCCGTCGGCGTCTACCGGCTGGAAAAAAAGCTGGACGAGGAAGTCGCCCGCCTGCACCTGGCCAAACTCGGCGTCCGCCTTACACCTCTGTCCCCCAAGCAAGCCGCCTACATCGGCGTGCCCGTCGCCGGCCCCTACAAACCCGAACATTACCGCTATTGAGCACGGCTGAGTGGTGACGACGCGGCCAGGCGGTCGCTTCGCCGCCGCGACTGCCACCAGTCGTCCGTAGCCTCAGTCGCAGCAGCCGGGAAGCCCGTCATGAAAAGACTCATCGCGCCCTCATTTGGCCTCGTCTTGGCCCTGGTTTTGAGCATCGTCGCGTTCACCTTCGGCTGGCACTGGCGTCACTCAGCACAGGATATGCGCCGCCGGCTTGACACCGCCCGAGCCAACCTTGTCTGCCACGGCACGCTGTCACTGGCCGACTCCGGCGAACAGTCACTACCCTTCACTCAGCTCATCGCCTTCCCCAGAGGCGTCAACCTCGAATTGCGGCTGCAAGTCCACGCGCTGACATCCAGCGCCAAGTCGGGCGACACCCCAGACAACGAGGCGCCGGAGACAACAGACGCCGGAAACGCCACGAGTTCTCCCAGCACCAGCACCCCAGCCGGCAACACGGCTGCCGACGCCACGCCGCGCTCCCCGGATGAACTCGTCAAGCAGCTTCACGCAAGCATCGGCGTCATTCGGCTCTATAGCGAGGCCGGCACCTTGCTTTGGGAAGACGACTTCGCCAACTTTGTCCGCCATCACTTGGACGCAGCGCGTGGAGAAGTCGTCATGCCCCTGCGCTCCTGTGCGCCGCTGCCCATTCGCGAACGCCCGCTGGGACACGGCCGGCTGGTTGTCGTGGTCCGCCGGCCCGTCGCCGCGTTGGCGTCATTGCCGCTGACGCTGTCTGGGCGACATGCCCTCTCCGGCCTGGAAGAACTCCAACTGCGCGCATGCAGCTGCGTCTCCGTCCTGCTTTTTGTGTTTGCGGCCATTACGTTGCTTTGGGCTATCAGCTTTGTCTTCCATCTGCGGCGCGCTTGGCATCTCCGCCATTTGATTCAGGCACCACCAGCAGCCGGTCGGCCCATTCTCTACCTTCTCACGGCCTATCCACGCTGGAGCGAGACTTTTCTGCGCCAGGACCTGCTGCTTCTCCAAGCTGAACAACTCCCCCTCCACCCCGTCGCCCTCTTCCCCGGCGACTGCGAGAAACGCCCTGACTGGCCCGAAGTCACCCTGCTCAGCAACGCCGTACCCGGCTCCGACAAAGAGCGCAGAGACCGCCTGCACCGACTCATCGCCCGGCTGCTGCCGGACGCCATTCACGCCCAGCTGTCCCTCATCCGCCACCGCAAACTACGCGCACGCCTGCTGGCCGAATGTCGGGACAAGCGCGTTGGCCACATCCACGCCGAATTCGCCGATCTGGCCGCCCTGCTGGCCGCCGATGTCGCCCAGTATCTCGGCATCAGCTACAGCGTCGGCATCCACGCCTTTGATATCCATGCCTGTAAATACCCCCGGCGACGGCTCTTCAGTCCCGCCGCCTTTATTACCGTCTGCAATCAAGCCGCCGCTCAGGCTTTCAGAAATAGCTGTCCCGGCTACAAGGATCGTCTCAATGTTCTCCACCACGGCATCCTGCTCGATAAATGGCCCTTCCAGAGCAAACGCCCTGACTACAGCCCCGCTCGTCTGCTCTTCATTGGCCGCCTCGTCCCCAAAAAGGGTGTCGCCATCCTCCTCAACGCCCTTGGCCTCCTCAAACAACAACACAGCAATGTCCACCTGACCATCATCGGCGCCGGCCCTCTGGAAGAAGCGCTGCGAACGCAAGCTAAAGACCTTGAGCTCGACGGCATTATCACTTGGACCGGCGTCCTGCCACCAGAAGAAGTCCGCGAGCATATCCAGCAGGCCAGCTGCCTCTGCATGCCCAGCATCGTCACGCCCGACGGCGACCGCGACGGCATCCCCAATGTCGTCACCGAAGCCATGGCCAGCGGCCTGCCCGTCGTCGGCAGCCTCTTCGGCAGCCTGAGCGAAGTCCTCAACGCCGACACCGGCTGGCCTGTTGACCACCTCACCCCAGAAGAACTCGCCGCCACCATCAGCGAATGCTGCGCCCAGCGGGATGAATGCGAGAGACGCAGCAAAAACGCCCGGCAGCTCATCGAAAGCCGTTTTGACGCCAAAAAGCTCGCCGGCATCCGCGCCGACCTCTTCCGCAACCTCAGTCAAACCATGTCCTGACATTTCCGTCTGACGCGTTTTTCTTATGGCATGGGCAAAGCCCCGTGCGCCCCGGTTCGTTGTATGATTATGCGCCTGACGCCGACCCTGCATGCCTCGGGCTAGAGGTCATCCGAAAAGGGATACGAGGTGATTTTTGCCTGTCGC
>JAAZKQ010000715.1 GCA_012799755.1 Lentisphaerota bacterium
CAGAGCCTTGCGGCAATCGGAGAGCGATTGCCGCAAGGCTCTGAGCGTCAGTTGCCAAAGGCAGGGACCGAACTTTTCTCCGTTGTTTATGTGGTAATCATGTCTGTTTTATGGCAAAGAAAAGGCTGATAAAAACGCCTGCGACAAGCAAAAATCACCTCATACCCTTTTTCGGATGATCTAACGCTAACATACGAAGCGGGAACGGGCGCGAATAGTTGCAAGTAAATCATCATCCATACGAAGCGGTAACGGGCGCGAATAGTTGCAAGTAAATCATCACCAAAAGAGTTGCGTGGCCATGGCTGCGCAACTCTTTTGATTTTTGGAACGCTCATCGTTGGTTTGCTATTCGGTGAGGGGTTGGCGGTTGAAATGCCGCTGGCTATCGTTCCAGAGTTGGAGGAAAGCGTCTTCGCGGATCATCTGCTGCCATGGCCGGAATGTGTATGAGCCGGCGGCTGCGAGCATTTGTTGCAGGGCACTTTGGAGGTCGCGGATCAAGGCGCTCTTGGCGGGCTGCTTGGCAAGGTTGCTTAGCTGCATGGGATCGGCGAGGTTGTCAAAGAGCAGCTGTGGTATGCCGTGCCCGTCCTGGCTGAAGGTCCACTGCGGGGTTCGCAGGCCAATCCACTCGCCGGCGCCGCGATCTTCGGCCTGGTGGCATGGCACGAGATCGTAGATGAGCGCGGCGGCTAAGCCGTCATCGTTATTCAGCCACATCGCACTGAGATCCTGGCCATCGCATCCAGGCCACGGTGCGGCACCGGCGAGGGCGGCGATGGTGACGGGCAGGTCGGTCAGACTACAGAGGTGTTCGCGTGTGCCGCTGGGAATATGCCCCGGCCAGCGTGCCAGCAGTGGCACGGCGATGGACTCTTCGTGGGGCAGCTGCTTATTGCGCAGACCGTGGCTGCCAAGCATATCGCCGTGATCGGAGGTGTAGATGACGATGGTATTGTCGGCGATTCCCAGTTGATCCAGGCGTACGAGCAGCCGCCCAAATTGGTCGTCAAGGAGGGTGATCAGCGCGTAGTAGGCGCGCAACCAGCTGCGGGCCTGCTCGTGAAGTTCTGCGGGGACGTTGGGGCGCAGGGTGAGCGACTGCGGCTCGTAGAGTTGCAGGTACTCGTCGGGCACGGCGTTGAATGGCTCGTGTGGGGGACTCCAGGCCAGAAACAGCGCCCAGGGCTGTTGCGCGGCGCTATTGCGGTCAATGAAGTCCAAGGCGAGGTCGGTTTCGCCGACGGACTGGAAGCCCGGGATTTCGTGTCGCTGCTCGTCCTCGTCGAAGTAGTAGCCTTTGTTGTAAACATGGTTGCAGTTTGCGCCTTTCCACTCGTGGAAGCCGAGGCGTTCGCCAGTGGGGATGGCCTTGCTACGCGGGATGCCGCCGAGGTGCCATTTGCCGATGTAGCCTGTGTGGTAGCCGGCGCCTGCGAGTTGTTGGGCGATGCTCGGGCATTGCGGGTCTACGGGCAGATCGTTGGTGATGGCTCGGTGTTTCCAAGCGTAACGGCCGGTGAGCAACGAACCACGCATGGGCACGCACAGCGGGGCGTTTGAGATGCAGTGCTCGAAGCGCAGGCCATCACGGGCCAGACTGTCCAGATTTGGCGTGCGCACTTGCGCGTCGCCATAGCAGCCGAGGTTATGTTTGCGGTGCTGGTCTGAGAAAACGAAGAGAATGTTTGGTTGTGGCATGATGTGTCCGATGGGTAACAGTTTCTTTTCGGCAGCGCTACGGTTGGGATTTGCTGAGGGGGCGCTGATTGCCGCAGCGGCTGAGGTGAGCAGGTCGCAAGGTGCCGATGCCGAGATAAGGAATGTGCCTGACAAATGGACTTTGCAGCTACGGAGAAGGCAATGCTTGGGGAGAGGTGAAAAGTGGGGAGCAGGGGCTTTTTCTATGGTAGCTTTTGGGAAGATATCATTCCATCGTCGGCGTGAATATTGTCCGAGCACCCTTCACCGCATGGGCTGGAACGGCGTGCCGGCGCTGCCTATCGCGACTGCTTATGCTCGGCCCAGTCCTGAGCGACGGCTTCGTCGCTGAACGGGTGTTTGACGCCCATGATTTCCTGGTAGTCCTCATGTCCCTTGCCGGCGATGAGGATAACGTCACCGGCTTCCGCGTCGTCCAGCGCTTGGAAGATGGCTTCACGGCGGTCGCCGATGGCGCGGACCTTGGCAGGGGTGTTGATGCCGGCGAGAATTTGGTCAATGATATCGCCAGGTTTTTCGTCGCGCGGATTATCGCTGGTGACGACGATACGGTCGGCGAGATCATTGGCGACTTTGCCCATCAGCGGCCTTTTGCTGCGGTCACGGTTGCCGCCGCAAGCGAAGACGACTGTAAGACGCTTGGGCTGCAAGGCGCGGAGGGCGCCGAGAGCGTTGGCCAGGGCGTCATCGGTATGCGCGTAGTCAATGAACACGGCGCAGCGGGTGATTTCTTTGACGCGCTGCATGCGTCCCGGGGCGCCGTGGCAGTCGGCAATGGCGCGGGTGATGATGTCCCGGGGTACTCCCATGGCGTCGGCGAGAATGGCGGCGCCGGCGGCGTTGTAGACGTTGAAGAGGCCGGGGAGGGGGGTGCGAAGTCGCCAGACGTCCGAGTCGTGATGGTCGCGGATAGTGAAACTGCCGCCCTCGGGCGCGAGAGTGAGGGCTTCGACTCGCAACTTGGCCAGGGGGGCGCTATGCAGGGTGAAGGGAAGCAGTGCGTCCTTATCGTCGAGTTCCTCTGCCAAGCGTCGTCCGTAGGGATCATCAGCATTGATGACCATGGGCGTGCCGGGGCGCCTGCCGATAGTGAAGAGGAGTTTTTTGGCTTGGTAGTACTGTTCGAAATCGTGGTGATAGTCAAGATGATCACGGGTGATATTCGTGAAGAGCGTGGCGGTGCAGGCGGCCGTACCTAGACGGTATTGGGCCAGTGCGTGACTGGATACTTCTATCACCACCGGGTTGGCGCCGGCACTTTTGATTTTGCTGAAGAGTTCCTGGAGTTCGAAAGGAGTGGGGGTCGTCCGGTCGGCGTTGCGGATGCTACCGTCGCCAAGATCGTAGACCACGGTGCCAATCATGGCGGGCCGGCAGGACGCCTGTTGGAAGATGTGGCGGAGGAGGTATGCCGAGGTCGTTTTGCCATTGGTGCCGGTGATGCCGATGAGGCGCAAGGCGCGTGCGGGAAAGCCGGCGGCGGCTTCTGCGAGGACGGCCATGGCGCGGTAGGGCTCTTTGACCTGAAAGTAAACGACGTCTGGCGGCAGGGCGCAGGGACGTTCCAGCATGATGGCGGCAGCGCCTGCGGCCAGGGCGGCGGGAATGAAGTCGTGTCCATCGGCTTTTTGCCCCTTGATGGCGCAGAACAGAGCGCCTGGTTGCACTTGGCGCGAGTCGGCGCAGACGCTGCTGATGTCGCGGTCCATGGGGCCGCTGCTGCTCATGAGCAGCTCAGCCAAGATGTCGCGGTAATAGGCTGCGGGGTGGACTGTCATGGTATTGAAACGACCCATTAAGGCTTGGGGTGGCCTGTGGATGCTTCAGAATAGGTCTTGCTCAGCAGACGCCTGTGCTTGCGTTTTGGCGGTGGCATCATTGGCGCCTTGGCCACGCAGTTGTTGAGCGGTCGTCACGCTTGGAGGGCGGGGCGATATCTGCAAGAGACTCAGGGTGCGTTCGGCGATGCGCGAGAAGGTCGGTCCGCAGACGGTACCGCCATAGGTGCGATTTTTCGGAGTGTCGGCGACGACGATTAGGGTGAATGCCGGCGCCTCCGCCGGAACGAAACCGATGAAGGACGCGACGTATTCGTTGTGCGAATAATATCCCTTGACTCCTTCCGAGGCCGGTATCCACTTTTGCGCGGTGCCGGTTTTGCCGGCTACGGCGAAGCCTTCGACGGCGGCCTTGGTGCCGGTGCCGCCGGCCTCGGTGACCAAGGTCAGCGCCCTGGTGATTTCCCTTGCCGTCTCAGGCATGATGGGCCGTGATTTGACGCGGGGAACATGGCGCATCACGTTGTTGCCTTTGACAATGCGATCAACGACGTAGAGTTGCATCATGACGCCGGAGTTGGCCAAGGCATTGTAGGCCTCAAGCATTTGCAGGGGCGTCGTAAGAACGCCTTGGCCGATGGGGAAGCGGGTGATTGACAGCTTGTCCCAGTTTTCCAAGGGGCGGAGCGTGCCGCTTGCTTCCTTGGAAAAGGTGATGGGAGCGCCCTCTGCGGGATAGAAGCCAAGGCCGGTTTTGCGACCGAAGCCAAAGGCGCTCAACCCCTGATAAAGACCGCCTTCACCGAGGTCCAAGGCAATCTTGGCGGTACCGATATTACTGGATTTCCTGATGATTTCCGTCACGCTGATGTCTTCGTAACGGCTGCCGCTGCTGTCCTTCAGACTGCGGCCGCCGTAGACCCAGTAGCCGCGTTCGCAGTAGTAAATGCTGTCGAGTCGGCAAGCGCCGGCGTTGAGTGCGCAGGCGATGCTGGGGCCCTTCATGATTGAGCCTGGTTCGAAGCCGAGGGTGAGCGCATGCAGCTGTATGGCCAGGGGATCAGTCATGGTGCTGCGGTCATTAGGATTGAAGCTGGGGTAGTGGGCAATGCCCATGATGGCGCCGGTTTGTGGATCAGCCATGATGGCGTAGGCGCGCAGGGGTTCAAAAGCCTGCACCAGTAAGGACAGCTCCTCTTCCATGATTTGCTGGATGGGCGCAAAGGTCGTCAAAAAGACATCGGCGCCATTTTCGGCCGGGATGACGATTTCCTTGCCCTTGGGGCGCTTACGTCCGGGGGCGATTCTTTCGAAGATGACTTCGCCTTTTCGCGGCTGCAACCATTTGTCCATCATTTCCTCAATGCCGCTGACGCCGCGGTCGTTGCAATCCATGAAGCCGATCAGATTGGCCATCAGTTCTTCGCCGGGGTAGCTGCGATAGGAGGCGTCACTCAAACGCAGACCAGTATAGCGTTTTTCACTTATGCTTTGCTGCAGCCTGGTGGCGGTGCTGATGTCCACATGCCGTTGCACAATAATTTCCCGGGAGCGGTTGAGCGCCTTGTCGAAGCCGGCTTCGAGTTCAACGGGCAGAATGTTGAGTTTTTGCGCCAGGAAAGCGACGACTTCGCCGCGTCGCTCAGGGGGGATTTGCCGCGGCTTGACGCTGATCTGATAGCTGTCGGGCACGGCCGGTAGTGGCGCTGGGGCGATGAAGACGCCGGGGAGCCGTTTTTCGTTGATTGACGCTGCCGTAGCCGGTCCGAAACAAACATCCACGAAGTATTGGAAGTCCGTGTTTGCTGCTTCGTGCAGTTTACGGGCTAGGGGTGTCGGGGGAATATTGAGTTCCTGCGAGAGTAGACTGATGATGGCCGGACGGCTGCTTTTTTTGAAGCGCGTGGGTTCGGCGTACAGGGTCTTGGTGACGATGTTACCGGCAAGGAGATTGCCGGCGACGTCGTAGATTCGGCCTCGTTGGCCGTTCCGCGTTTGTCGGCTGGTGTAGATACTTTCGGCCTTCTGGGTTAATTCGGCATTACGTTTGATTTGGATGCCGAAGAGATGATGGGCCAAGCCAAGGAAAGCGGCGATAATGGTCAAGGCGATGAGGAGGAAGCGCGAGTGGTAGTGAAAGTGTTCCTCCTCGTCATAGCTGCAAGCGTCGCGATTGTAGGAAAAGCGCAGGAGGGAGCAAGTCCAAAACAGTGGTTTGCTGAGCAACAGCCAGCGGGAGCGCGCAGCGTGCGTAGGCTGGGGGGCGGTCGTTGCGTCGGCCTGCGGTGTCGCGAAACCGCCCTTGCTGACCTGCTCCTGAATCGTCAGCGTTGGGGGCGCTGACGCTACGCGTTTGTCAGCTCTGACAGCGCGGGTGGCACGTCGTAGCGCGTTCCCAATTTTTGCCAAGTTGGCTCTTAGCATGGCAGTGTTTGTCCGACTCAGGAATGGTTTAAGGTATATTGCTGACGTTTGGCCGACTGTTGCTCGCCTGGTTGAGAGCGGTGGCACTGGCCACGCTGCGGGCGTTGTTGCTGTTACGGAATTGAGCGATGCGGGTGACCTGACCAAGGGCAGGCGGCACAAGTCCCAGGCGCGGGGCGAAGCGCATGACCTCCTGGCCTTTGAGGTGTTCCAAGCGTACCTGCAGATTGTCAATTTCCTTGCTGCGGATGGCCATGTTACTGGTGATGGTATTTATTTCTGCATTCAACTTGTTTTGTTCGACATGGAGGCGTATATAGGTCAAGGCCATGCTGGTGCTGGCGATGATCAGAAAGGCGATGACGACGATGCTGGTTGCCGTGCCGGTTCTGCTGTTGCAGTCGTCGTAGCGGGTGGCTTTGCTGCGGTCATTCAAGAGTGCACAACTGGTCATGATGAGCTGCTCCTTAAGCGAAAGTTGTTGAAGCGACGCTTGCCGCGGCAAGTTTTTCCGCCACGCGCAGTTTTGCGGATGCGGCGCGGGGGTTGTTCGCCAGTTCGGCGGCCGACGCGGTAATGGTTTTTTTGCTGATGATGGTCAGGCCGGCCTTTTTATCGCAGGTGCAGATGGGCAAGCCGGCCGGGCAGACGCAGGTGGCGGCTTCATGCCGCATGAAGTGTTTGACAATGCGGTCTTCGAGTGAGTGAAAGGATATGACAGCCAGGCGTCCACCGGGGCTGAGCAGGGACAAGGCGGCTTGGAGGCCGTCACGCAGTTCGTCCAGTTCGCGGTTGACGGCAATGCGCAAGGCTTGGAAGCAACGGGTGGCCGGCGGCAGACCGTGCTGATGCGTACGACCGATGATGCGCTCCAGCAACTCAGCGAAGTCTTCGGTGCGCTCCCATGGCTGTTCGGCGCGGCGGGCGACTACGGCGCGGGCAACCCTGCGGGCCATGCGTTCCTCGCCGTAGTGGTAGAAAATGTCCGCGAGTTCTTCTTCGGAGTATTCATTGAGGATGGTGGCGGCGCTGACAGGGTCGTTGGGGTCCATGCGCATGTCAAGAGGGCCATCGAAGCGGAAGGAAAAGCCACGCTGCGGGTCGTCAATTTGCGGTGAGGACACGCCGATGTCCAGGAGCACGCCGTCCACGCAGTCCCAGCCGTGTTCAGCAGCAATGGCGACCATGTTGGAGAAGCGTCCTTGTACGCAGATGGCGCGTTGGGCGAAAGGAGCTAGGCGTTTGCGAGCGGCCTGAATGGCAAAGGGGTCGCGATCAATGCCGATGAGGTGACAATGAGGCAGTTCTTGCAAGATGGCCGCAGCATGACCAGCGGCGCCGAGCGTGCCGTCAATGAAGCGTTGGCCGTTGGTGGCGGCCAGGCTGGCGACGACCTCCGCGAGGAGTACGCTCTGGTGTTTGAAGCTGCTGTCGGGTTGCGTGGTCATGTTACGTGGTCAGAGCATGGTATTGGTGGGGGTGAGACTTTTTTCGATGATGGCCAGGCCCTTGAGACAGTCGTCCATGGGCGGCTTGATGTGGTCCCAGGTTTCGGGCGTCATGATGCGGCCGAAGGTCAGGGCACCGACCATGACGGCCTTGTCTTTGAGGCCGGCGTATTGGAAGAGCACTGGACTGATGGCGAAACGGCCATGCTTGTCAGGAATGATTTCCTGAGCGTGGGAGGCCAAGCCGGAAATGCGGTTGGATTCCTCTGGGTCACTGATGGCGACGGCGCGGGCACGGATCATCAGGCGCTGGAAGTGCTCGCTGGTCAGCAGTTGGATGGTGCGTTGCGGGCCGGGCATGAGGAAGAAACGCGTGTCTTCAGTGTCGGAGGCGAGGCGCCAGTTTTTGGGCATGGCCACACGGCGCTGGGCGTCGACCGCGCAAGGGGTCTCGCCGAGAAAGGAGCGCTCAATTGTGTGAACAAACTCAGTCATGACCGGGCCGGGCCTGTTGGTGTTACCTAAAATCACCTAAAAACACCTAAAATTACCTAGTTTTCCCTAAGATACGGGTGAAAGATGCTTGTGCAAACGTCTTGGGCAATTTTTTTTGCAAAGATGTGTTTTTTGTTAGCTTGGTATGTTTTGTCGGGGCTGGCGGCGGGTGGTGGACAGGGTGGATGAAGTGGCCGGACGCGCTCGCCGCACCAAGTGGCGGGATCATGTCACCCGGCGGGCTGGGCGATGACAGAAAGGAGTAAGCGGTCAACGATGACTTCAATCCAGCAAAGATGGACAAAATGGACAAAATGGACAGTATCTGCCGTCGCCCGTGCTGTCCATGCTGTCCATAGCGGCTGACAGAAAACGGCCAAGTAAGCGGTCAGCGATTGATACCGGTCGCGCCGGTGGTCTTTTTCTGCTGTTGTGCCTTTACAAGGCACTGCCTCATGGGGAGCTGTCCACCCCAGCCTGAAGGCTGGGGTTAAGCATGGTTAAGCGCCTATGGCGCAACATGGACATTATGGACACGATGGACGACAACACCTGCCCGCTCACCGTCCATACTGTCCATAGTGTCCATAGCAGCTTGCGGGAACAACAATTATCAATGAGTGACTGGTTACGGAAAGAGTGTAGGAGGCCAAAAAATCTTGCTGGGTGCTTTTCGCGGGTTATACTGCTTGGTCATGCGTGATGCAGGCAATGGCCTGCGTTTAGATAGAAGGAACAAGCTGCGAGGAGGCGATAGATGCACGATAATTACGATGTGGTGGTGGTTGGCGGTGGCACGGCGGGCGTGGTGGCGGCTTTGCAGAGTGCGCGGGCGGGTGCGCGGACGGCACTGCTGGAGATAGGCTCTCAACTGGGGGGAACGATGACGGCCGGCGGCGTGAATTTTCCTGGCATTTTTCATGCCTGGGGACGTCAGATCATCGCCGGCATAGGCTGGGAATTGGTCGAGCAGGCGGTGGCCATGAATAGCGATGTGATGCCGGACTTCAGCGTGTATCCCGGGACTGCCGGCTGGACTTGGCCACTGAGCCAGCATTGGCGGCACCAAATTAAAATTAACGGTCCCCTTTATGCCGCGTTGGCCGAAGAGGCCTGCGTGGCTGCCGGCGTGGAGTTGCGTTACTATGAGGTGCCGATGGGGGTGAAGCGGTCGGCTGATGCTTGCTGGGAGCTGCGAAGTTGCGCGGCCGGCGAGGAGCGCCATGTGCATTGTCGCCAGCTGATTGATTGCACGGGTGATGCCAGCCTCTGCGGCTTGCTTGGGCTCGAACGCCTGCGTGAGGACACAATACAGCCCGGTACCTTGTGGTACCGCCTGGAGAATTGCGATATTAGCGACCAGGACCACGCGCAGTTGCAGGCGCGGCTGAATGCCGCCGTGGCCTCAGGACAGCTATTGCCGACGGACTTGGGGACGCCGGGAATTGCGTTCAGCAGTTTTCTGCGGCTCTGTGGCAACCACATTATGGATGCTGACAGTTCGACGGCCGCCGGACGTACGCGAACGAATATTGCGGGTCGGCAGTGCATGCTGCGGGTGCTGCGTTTCGTGCGCAGTGTGCCGGGTTGTGAAAATGCGCGTATCAAGGCAATGCAATGGCAGACGGCTGTGCGCGAGACCTGGCGCGTGAAAGGCGAGGTAATTATTGGCGTTGATGACTACGTGAGCGGTCGGTTCTGGCCTGACGCTGTTTGCTATGCGTATTATCCGGTTGATCTGCATGATTGCCACGGTGTGAAGCCCGAGCAGTTGAGCCTGGGCGTGGTGCCGACGGTGCCGTTTCGGGCCCTGATACCGGCCGGCAGCAGCGATATATTGGTTGCAGGCCGTTGTTTGAGCAGCGACCGTCTGGCCAATTCGGCGTTGCGGGTGCAGGCGCCGTGCATGGCGACCGGGCAGGCGGCCGGTGCGGCCGCCGCGCTGGCCGTGCAGCGTGGTTGCAGCCCTGCGCAGGTTCCTTTTGCCGAACTCACGGCGCTTCTACGTCAGCACGGCGCCATCGTACCGGAGCCAACAGCCGGAAGGGCGCCCGCAAGCGAATAATGAGCGCCGGGCCGCGCGTTGCCGGTCTGCAAAAGCCGGCGGCAAGTCTCCGTCTTAAATGGCAGGCGAGCCACATGCTCAATACGAAAGAGAAGGACAGCAGTCCACGTGAAAAAATTGTTACGATACATGGCGCCGTATCGCCGGCAGGTCGCCATGGCGCCCTTGTTCATGATCATTGAGGTCGCTTTGGAATTGATGCAGCCGCGCTTCATGGCGCGGATTATTGACGACGGCGTTGGCAAGGGCGATTTGCGACTGATCTGGGTGACCTGCCTGCTCATGCTGGGCACCTCGGCGCTGGCGGTGATTGGCGGCGCCGGCTGCACCTACTTTTCCAGCCTGGCCGGGCAGAATTTCGGCGCGGAATTGCGCCAGGCGCTGTTTCGCAAGGTGATGTCGCTGTCCTTTGCGGAAACCGACCGCTTCTCAACGGCGTCGCTGATTACGCGCTTGACCCAGGATGTCAGCCAAGTTCAGCATACGCTGGTGATGTGCCTGCGGATGCTGGTGCGGCAGCCGATGATGTGCCTGGGAGGCGTGGTGATGGCCTTGCTTATTGATATACGCCTGGCAGGTATTTTGCTTTTGCTGATGCCGCCGATTTTCTTTATGAGCCTGCTGACTTTTCGCTATAGTCGGCCGATGTTCAGCCTGATCCAGGAGAAGCTTGATCGCTTGAACGCCGCCCTGCAAGAAAATCTCGCCGGCATCCGGGTGGTGAAGGCATACGGCCGCAGCGACTACGAAAAGCGACGCTTCGAGCAGGCGAATCGCGGCTTGTCCGAGCAGCATTTGCGGACAGCGCGCTTCATGTCCGGCATGATGCCGCTGACCATGCTGATTATGAATATGGGCATTTTGGCGGTGCTTTATGTCGGCGGTTGGACGGTGCGCAGCGGCGAACTCAGCGTTGGCGAGGTGATGGCGATGGTCAATTACATCACCCAAATCCTCTTTTCATTTATGTTCGCGACCTTTGTGTTGACGGACTTTTCCCGCGCCAAGGCTTCAGCGGACCGCATTACGGCAGTGATGGACACCGAGCCGTCCGTCGTTGATTCCGAGGGCGCCAGGCCCATCGCCGCAGCGGCAACCCAAGAGCGCCGCGCGGCGGCGGTTGAATTCCGCGAGGTGAGTTTTCGCTATCCGGGCGCGGCCGGCGCGCCGGTTCTGCAGGGCGTGAATTTTTCGCTTCGGCCAGGCGAGCGGGTGGCGGTGCTGGGCTCCACGGGCTCCGGCAAGAGCACGTTGGTGCATCTGCTGCCGCGCTTCTACGATGTAACGGCCGGCGCAGTGCTCATTGATGGCTGCGATGTGCGCGGCTATCGTTTAAGCGATTTGCGGGACAAGATGAGCATGGTATTGCAAGAGTCGGTGCTGTTCAGCGGCACGGTGGCTGAAAACATCCGCTGGGGGAAGATCACGGCGTCCCAGGAGGAGATTGAGGAGGCGGCGCGAGTGGCGCAGGCCCATGACTTTGTCATGTCTTTCAAGGACGGCTACGAAACGCTGGTCGGCCAGCGCGGCGTCACCCTTTCCGGCGGCCAGAAGCAACGGCTGGCGATTGCCAGGGCCCTGCTGAAAAAGCCGTCATTGCTGATCCTGGACGACAGCATGTCGGCGATTGACGTTGAGACGGAGAGGCGCCTCCAAGCGAGCTTGAAGGATGCCTGCGCCAACATGAGCATCCTACAAATAGCCCAGCGCATATCGTCGGTATCCAATGCCGACAGGATTGTGGTGTTGCAAGACGGCGTAATTGTCGGCCAGGGGCGCCATGCTGAGCTGCTACGAAGCTGCCGGGTCTACCAGGAGATTGTCGAATCGCAGACGGGTGAAGATTTATCCAGGAGGGGCGAGAGGGGAGGGCTGCGCCATGACTGAGCCAAAGAAGTCCACTCTGAAACTCAACTTGCCGCCACGTTGGCAGGCGTTGGTGGAACGGGGCCTGGCCGCCGATGCCGGGGGTGGCGGCGGGCAGCACCATGGACGCGGCATGGGACGCGGCGGGGGAGGGCACCGCGGCATGGGGCGGCAGATAGTCCGCGCCCGGGATGCGCGCGGCAGCTTTCTGCGTTTATTGAGGACCTTGCGCGGGCGAACGCCGTGGCTCCTGCTGATTTTCGCGCTGGTCATCTCCGGTACCTGCTTATCGCTGTTAAGTCCCTTGCTTCTGGGCCGGGCCATTGACGCATTGAAGGTGGTGAAGGATGGCGTGTCGGTGGATATGGAGCAGCTGCTGCGGATGCTGTTGTTCCTGCTGTTGGTCTATGTGGGCAACACGCTGGTGTCCTTTTTGCAAGGCTGGTTGTCAGCCAAGATCTCGCAGGACACGGTGTGCGAGTTGCGCCGGGATTTGTTCGCCAAGTTGCAGACCTTGCCGCTGAGCTTTTTTGATGGGCGGACGCATGGCGAGATTCTCAGCCGCATGACCAATGACATTGAAATGGTGGCGCAGGTGCTGTCCCGTGGCGTGGTGGATTTTTTCGGCAGCGTCATCACCTTGTTTGGGGCGCTGTTGTCCATGTTGCTGCTCAGTGGCCGGTTGACCATGACGGCGATGGTGACGGTTCCCTTCAGCTTCCTGTTGACCAAGGTGGTCGCCAAGCATATCCGTGCGAACTTTTTGGCCCAGCAGACCATGTTGGGGCTGCTCAATGGTCATATTGAGGAAATCATCAGCGCGCAAAAGACGGTCAAGGCCTTCAATCATGAAGAGCAGGCCATCGCTGACTTCACCATCCTCAATCAGGAATTGCGTCGCACGGGCATTAGGGCGCGGGTATTGTCCGGCATCGTGATGCCCTTGATGGGTCTTCTCAACAACGTTGGCTATGCCTTGCTGGCGGGCTATGGCGGTTGGTTGGCCATGCGGGGCGACATCACTGTCGGCGTCATCGCCGCCTTCATCCAGTATACGCGGCAGTTCTCGCGGCCGTTGAATCACATCGCCAACCAATATAATGAAATTCAGTCGGCGCTGGCGGGCGCGGAGCGGGTTTTCGCCATGATGGATGAGGAACCCGAGTCGGCCGATGCCGCTGATGCGCAGCCGCTGAGCGCTGTGCGTGGCGAGCTTAGCTTTGAGAATGTGTGTTTTTCCTATAAGGAAGGCGAGCCCGTGCTGCGGGACTTTACGCTGTCGGTCCAGCCGGGGCAAAAAATCGCCTTGGTGGGCAGCACGGGCGCCGGCAAGACCACCGTGGTCAGTCTGCTGATGCGCTTTTACGAGCCTCAGCAAGGTCGTATTTGTCTTGATGGCGTGCCCATCACCCAGCTTCCCCGGCAGAGCCTCCGCCAAGCCATGGCGATGGTACTGCAAGACACGCAGCTCTTCTCAGGAAGCGTGCGGGATAATATCCGCTATGGCCGCTTGGAGAGCAGCGACGCTGAGGTCGAGGCCGCAGCACGCACGGCGGGCGCTGATGCCTTCATCTGTCGCCTGCCACAGGGCTATGACACGATTCTGAGCGAAAATGGCGGCAACTTGAGCCAAGGTCAGCGGCAGCTGCTGTCCATCGCCCGCGCCGTGCTGGCGGACCCGCCGATATTGATTCTGGACGAAGCGACGTCCAATGTGGACACCCGTACGGAAATGTGTGTGCAACGGGCGATGATTCATCTGATGAAGGGACGTACTTGTCTGGTCATTGCCCACCGGCTATCAACCATTCGGGACGCGGACGTGATTCTGGTCATGGCTGAAGGCCGCATTGTCGAGCGCGGCGCGCGGCGCGAACTGCTGGCGTTGCGTGGCGCCTACTGGCAACTCGAACAGAGCCAGGCGGCGCTATTGGGCGCGGAATAAGGAGCTCCCCGAGGGAAAATGTAAGCGGTCAGCCATTGATACCAGTCGTGCCGGCGGTCTTGTTCAGCTGTGGTGCCTTTACAAGGCACTGCCTCGTGGGGAGCCGTCCACCCCAGCCTGAAGGCTGGGGTTAAGCATG
>JAAZKQ010000716.1 GCA_012799755.1 Lentisphaerota bacterium
CCGCAGAGCTCTGGGCTTATCAAATCGGCGGCTATCAGGTCTGCGAAAAGTGGCTCAAGGATCGTCGGGAACGGCGTCTCGAACTCGACGACATCATCGCCTATTGCCGGATTGTAACCGCGCTGGGCCGGACGATGGAATTGCAGCAGCAAATTGATGGACTCTATGCAGAGGTGGAGAAGGAAATCCTTACCATGCCAAGCGCGGAAAACCCATGCTGAGCTCATTCCTGATCAAGGTCTTTGTGCCCAATCCGAAGCAACCCGATGACCCGTCCTGCCGCCTTGCCTACGGCATGCTCTGCGGTCTCGTCACTCTTGTCATCAACCTCCTGCTCTTCGGTCTCAAGCTGGTCATCGGCATCATCAGTGGCAGCATCGCCATCGCTGCCGACGCCATCAACAATCTCTCCGATGCTGGTTCGGCAATGATTACCGTCGTCGGTTTCAAGTTGGCGGCAAAACACGCCGACGCCGAACACCCCTTCGGCCATGGTCGCATGGAATACGTGGCCGGGCTGCTTATCGCCGTCATTATCGTTGCCGTCGGCGGCAATTTCCTCAAAGAGTCCATCGTCCGCATTATCCGCCCCCAGCCGGTAGAGATGCCCCACTCCCTCGCCTATCTCTACGGCGCCACCGTCCTCGTCAAACTCTGGCTGATGTTCTTCACCCGCCGCGTTAGTCGCGCTATCCAATCCGCCGCCCTCGGCGCCGTCGCTTTCGATTGCCTGTCGGACATCCTTACCACCGGCATTGTCCTCATCTCCGTCGCCGCCGCCCGCTACAGCACGCTACCCATTGATGGCTGCGCCGGCACCGTCGTCGCCATTATCGTCATCGCCGGCGGCATCAACAGCTTGCGCAACATCATCAATCCCCTCCTCGGTGAACGTCCCGATCCGGCCTTGGTGGATGAATTGCGCCGGCGCCTCCTCGCTTGCCCAGGCATCCACGGCATACACGACGTCATTGTCCACAACTACGGCCCAGGCACCTACTTCGCCACCGCCCACGCCGAAGTTGACCGCGATGGCGATCTGGTCACCATGCACAATATCCTCGAAGCCGCCGAACTCGAAATCGCCCGCACCATGCCCGTGCGCGTCATCCTCCACTGCGATCCCTACGCCACCGCTGATCCGCAAACGCGACTTTGGCGTCAACGCTGCGAGGACGCCGTCCATGACATTGACCGTCATCTCGTCATCTACGACCTCAGTCTTGAGCCGGCAGGCGATGTGACCTCCGGCAGCACGGCAGTAACCGTCAACGCCTCCGATAGTACAGCAGCCCCCTCCGACGCCGCCAGCGCAGGTACAGGTTCAGCAACCTTCCCCACTGCCGCCGGCAGTACGGCAGCTGCAAACTCCGGTGGCACAGCTGCCACCGCTGACGCCAGCAATGCGGCTTCTATTTCTGCTGCGGCTGATAGTACAGTATCAGTTCCCGCCGGCACTCCCATCCTGCACTTCCACCTCCTTATCCCTCGCAACTATCCCCTCTCACAGGATGCTATCAGGACCAAAGTCACTCGGGCACTCCAGAAGTACGATCCCAAACTCCACGTCCACATTGATTTCATGAGCTCATTCGTCTGAGCTCAGGCGCTGTTTGCGGAACCAAGCGTACCGTCTCCCGACCAGAGTAGAAGCGGCTTTCAGCCCGCAGCGTGACATGATTCCGCCAGCCGCACACCCCACATCACCTCTTTCCCGACCGTACGGCAGGCCTATGGCGTCACGCCGACGGCCCGCAGTTGCCGCTGTACTTCCGCCACATCAACATGCCGGGGCAGCACGCCCTGGCGAACTGCGGTCGCCGCTGCAATCCCAACGCCCTGGCCAATGCCGAGACAAATGCCCATGACCCGGAAATTCGAATGCGCCTTGTGCGTGCCGGAAATATTACGCCCGGACAACAACAGGCCGTCAATTTTTTCCGGCACACAGGCGCCGTACGGAATCGTGTAGCTGCCCTTGGCCCTGAACTCGCGCTGAGCGCCGTTCTTGTCCAGCCCCGGCCCGACCACGGAATGGATATCAAAGTTGAAATAATTCTTGGTCGCGATCCAATCCGGAAAGACCCTCGCTTCGACAATGTCCTCCGGAGTGATGGTCGTGACGCCCTTGAAATGGCGTGTTTCGCGCACGCCGACATTGTCAGCCGCAGCAACCAGGTAGCATCGCTCATAGCCAGGCACAAATTCCCGCAGGAACTCGACGATGGCGTCCATCTGCTCGCGGCAGATGAATTCGGCCTTAGTGAGCTGGCGCACGTCTGTGCCGTCAATATTTGTGACATTGGTCATATTGACGCAGACTTCGCCCGGCAGGCGCGTGCGGTAAAGCAGCACATGACCGGCCGGATGCGGCAGATGCTGCTTGCCCAAGGACTGGATTTCGCCCTTGGGGATGTCCATGTACGATTCAAAGCTGCCAGGGAAGACGGCGCGGGAATAATCAACGCCGCCGATGCGGAACATCAAGGTCACTGGTTGGCAGGCATTGTCCTCTTCACGGCCTAAAATGTACTCGGCGCCGGCGCGGGCCGCGACATCGCCATCACCGGTGGCGTCAATAGTGACCTGCGCCAAAATAGCCTCTCGTCCAGACTTGCTTTCCGTGATAACGCCTTGGAGACGATTGCCGTCCATAATAACGTCCGCGACCGTCGTATGCAGCTGGACAATCACGCCGGCTTCGCACATCATCTGGCCCAGCGTGGTTTTCTGACATTCATGGCTGATGCACCACTTGCTGTCGCTCTCGGGCAACGGATTGAACTCCAAGGGCAGAGATTTGCTCTGGCGCATGCGCTCAATGACCTCAAGCATCAAGGGCGTTTGCCGCGCGCCAGACCAATGTGACATCATGCCGCTGGTCGCCATGCCGCCAATCGCGTTTGTCTTTTCCAGCAGCATAGTCTTCGCGCCCGCCCGGGCCGCTGCCAAGGCAGCGCCGATGCCGGCCGGGCCGGCCCCAGCCACCAGCACCTCCGGCTCAGCAACAACAGGAAGCGTACGTGAAGGCTCGGTAATTGTTTTCATTGTCATGCCTGATTCCTTTTTTAATTCCGAAATAGGGTTGGGGACTTGGTATTAAGAGGAAACGCAACCATTGCGTTTCAGTTGACCCAATTGCATCCCGGGATATTGCCGCTGCTGCAAGACGGCAGTACGGGACGTCGGGCTGCCTTGGCTTGGGCACAAAGGCCTTGATCAGAAATGAGCTCAGCATAGGTTTTCCGCGCTTGGCATGGTAAGGATTTCCTTCTCCACCTCTGCATAGAGTCCATCAATTTGCTGCTGCAATTCCATCGTCCGGCCCAGCGCGGTTACAATGCGGCAGTAGGCGATGATGTCGTCGAGTTCGAGACGCCGTTCCCGACGATCCTTGAGCCACTTTTCGCAGACCTGA
>JAAZKQ010000717.1 GCA_012799755.1 Lentisphaerota bacterium
GCCCGCAGCGGCGCTGGTTTTTGCGGACATCCGGCCGGCCTTGCAGGCCGCCGGTCTTGATGATGACGAACTCGCCGGCGTTGAGCGGATTTTTATCGCCTGTGAAGCAGGTCGTTATGCCGGTCGCAGCATGGAGCCGCCTGCTGAACTGCTGGACTTGGCGCGACGGCTGCTGCCGGTGCTGGACAAGAAGCTCAGCAGCAGGCGCGCGGATTCCAAGGTGACGCGATGAAACAAGGGCGCCGGCGAATGCGAATGACGGATTGCTTTGGCGCGATGGAGTGTGCGATGATGACAAAACGAGTTGTTCTATTGTGGCTCGTGTTGCTTGGGGGCCTGAGCTTGAGTGCGGCTACGCTGTCCCGGAGCGAGCAGGAGCGACTGTGCTTTGAGGCCGAGCAGCTTTTCAGCCAGGCGCAGGAAAGCTACGCCCAGGATCGCGAAAAGGCCCGCGAGCTTTGGCGGAAGGCCGCCGCGCGCTATGAACGCGTGGTGCGGGAAGGCGACGTGGAAAATGGCTGGCTTTACTACAATCTGGGCAATACCTATTTTCGCTTGGAAGACCTTGGTCGCGCCATCGCCAACTACCGCCGCGCCCAGCGTTACATCCCGCATGACGAGAAGCTGCTCCAGAATCTCGCCTATGTCCGTACCCGTTGCCGCGATGCCGTGCCCGAGCCTGAGAGCACTCGCGTGCTCAAGACGCTCTTCTTCTGGCATTACGACATCGCCCAGACTATCCGCGAGCGGCTTTTTCTCTTCTTTCTCGGGGGCTTTTGGCTTGTGGCCTTTGTCGGTCTGTGGTATCAGCGGCCCTACTTGCGTTGGGCGCTCTGCGGGCTAGGCCTGCTGGCTATGGTCTTTGGTGTGTCCATTGCCCTCAGCGAGTACAACGCCTGGCGTCAGCGGCCGGGCGTGATCGTGAGCAGCTAGGTCGTCGCCCGCAAGGGCAACAGCGACAGCTACGCCAAGAGCTTCACTGAGCCGCTCCATGCCGGGACTGAGTTCACCGTGCTCAGCGAACGCGGCGGCTGGTACGAAGTGTGTCTGGCGGACAAGCGCAGCTGCTGGCTGCCCCAGGAAGCCGTCGAACTCATCCGCCGCTGACTGTGTGTGGAGTGGGGCGTGGAGAGGCTCAGCGCAGGGCCAGAAAATCGCTTGGCGACAGCACGGGCCTGTCGGCTTTGGGGAAATGCTTCACATTTCTCGTGATGATGTAGTCGGCTTCGCTGCGCACCGCGCTGTAGAATTGCACGGCATCTGCAAAATCAGCGATTGGCGAAGCAATCGCCGGATCAAGGATGCCGGCGTCGAGTTCCACGGGGTTGAGAATAGTGCGCAGCTCACTCAGCTTCTGCCGCATGGTCTGGGGACTGAGGTATTTGCGCAAGACATAGGCGACTGTGCAGAGCGTCAGTGCTGACATCGCGCCTTCGCTCTCGCCCTCTTCGCAAAGGGACAGGATTTCTTGCGACGCCGGGAAAAAGGGTTTACGACTGGCGATGACGTCAATGACTACATTGGTGTCAATGAAGAGTTTCATGATTCCCCGCCGTGCTTTGCCGACATCAGCTCGCTCATGAACTCCTTTTCGTCAAAGTCGTCAGGCAGGGTGATAAGGCCCGACAGCGATTGGGTCAGCGGGGCAATTTTGTTTGGCCTTGGCTTTGCGTCTTGCAGGCGGGATTTGGCCAGCACGTAGCTGGCAAACATAGCCGAGACGCTGGTCTTCTCGCGCTTTGCCTGCTCCTTCGCCAGTTTGATCACTTCTCGCGGCGCGGTCAGGGTGAGTTTGCTCATGGACATGGTGAGCCTTCGTAAGGACTGGGTGACACGTGTTGATCAAAAATACAATACGTACCGGCTCGGAAAAACCAAGTGCCGCCGAGAAAAAAGCTCCTATGCAAGCCCGCCGCACGGCCGGTAGACGGGCGCCAGCCAAGTGAAGGCGGACAGCGCATAGGCGGCGGGAGAGCACACGCCGGATCAAGGATGCCGGCGTCGCGCTTTACGGGGTTGCGGAATGGGCTTGGCCGCTCGTTATTTCTGGCGCAGACGGCGAAGCAGGGTGTGGAATTTCCGCCTGGGGACTGAGAAACGACTGCGCAGGTAGTTCGTGAGGTAACGGTCACTGCGCAGCGCCAGCGGGACGGGACCTGGCAGCGGCAGTTTTTGGGCAAGCACCCAATCCAACACGGCTGTATACTGGCGGAAATAGCGGAACGGCCGCGGCGTCCAACACTCCCAGGGTTTAGGGCGGCTGATGAAATGCACAAACAGCGCCGTCGGGTCCTTGTCCAGTTTGTAATAGGGGCTGACGGTCGGTGCTACTTCAGCAAAGCAGAGCAGACTGTTCAGCACCGACTCATCCGTCTGAAAATAGGCGAAGGAGCGACGATCAACGACGCCGACATTGTCTTCGGGCAGAACCTTGGCAATTTGCTCCGACCAGCGTCGCACGAAGGGCAAATGTTTTCGATGCAACGACATGAAGCAGGCGGAACAGCCTGTCGCGAGGCGTGCTTCGCTTCGTTCGCCAACATCCTGCCGCCAGGCGTCAAGAATCACCGATGGCGTTTTGCCCTGTCCGCCAAGATGACGATAAACAGCCGCGTTTTCGGGTTCTTCGCGCAGGCGGATATGAATCATGTCGTGATCCGGCCAGAGAAGCCGATCACTGCAATTGCCAATGAAGAAACTGTCGCAATCCACCCACGTGATATAATCGGTTTCGGCCAGGAGCATGGCGTCGGGCTTGCAGCAGGTGAGATTGCGGGTTGACGATTCGCCGTCAACGACGCGGACATTGTTCAGCGCCAGCAGCGCCTGGTGATCCGTCTCAGTCAGCCCAAAGCCGAGCACAATGACCGGCTCCGGCATCTGATTGTAGCGCAGCGAGGCGATCATCATGTAGGCGCCCCAGACATAGTTGTGATCCATTGCTACGACGATGGTGTTATTCATGATCCTTGTCTTCTCCAGAATTGGTGCTTATGGGCAAGGTGAGGCGGGGTATTTATTCGCGTTGTCGTGGCGGCTGCAGCCGAC
>JAAZKQ010000718.1 GCA_012799755.1 Lentisphaerota bacterium
CACGGGCGATGGTCTGGAAGACGGCGATACCGGCGGCGCAGGCCAGGGCGGTGCCGCCAAAGGTGCTGGCGTGGGTGCCCGGCGTGAGCACGTCGTGGTATTTTTGCTGGACGGTGAAGGCGCCCATGGGCAGGCCGTTGCCGAGGGCTTTGGCCATGCTCATGCCATCGGGCACAATGTCATAATGCTGGTAGGCGAAGTACTTGCCGGTACGGCCCATGCCGCACTGAACCTCGTCAAGCAGCAGAAGCAGCTGACGCTCGTCGCAGAGCCGGCGGAGGGCGCTCATGAAAGCTTTGTCGGCGGGGATGATGCCGCCTTCGCCCTGAACGGGCTCAATGAGCACGGCGACAGTCTGCGGGCCGATTTTGGCCTTGATGGACTCAATGTCGTTGAAGTCAGCGAAGACGAAGCCCTGGACGTCGGGCTGGAAGCCTTCCCGGTACTTGCTGCGGCCGGTGGCGGCGAGGGTGGCGAGGGTTCTGCCGTGGAAGGAGTTGTTCATGCAGATGATTTCATGGCGACCGCCATTGCGACTTCCCCATTTCCGGGCGAATTTGATGAGTCCTTCGTTGGCTTCGGCGCCGCTGTTGGCGAAGAAGACCTTGCCGCCGAAGCTGGCGTCGGCGATGATTTTGGCCAGCTGGGGCTGATTTTCATTCTGATAGAGATTGGAAACGTGGACGAGTTTGCCGGCCTGTTCGCAGATGGCCTTGGTGACGGCCGGGTGGCAGTGGCCGAGGTTGCAGACGCTGATGCCCATGGCGAAATCGAGATAGCGTTTGCCGTCAATGTCCCAGAGGTAGCTGCCTTCGCCGCGGATCATGATGGTGTCCCGCGAGTAGGTTTTGAGGACGTACTGGTCCTGCATGGCCAGCAGTTGGTCTTTGGTGAGTGTCATGTGCCTGAGTCCTTTATGAAAAATGAGATGAAGACGGTCACGCCGTCAAGTACTGAAAAAGCGGGAGTTGCAGCTCACGCCGCGCCGTCCGTGTCGGTTGGCCGGATTGCGGCCAACTGCGTAATGACAGTTCCGGGGGACACCTGCATACCATGAACGCGGGGCGCTTATTTGCCAATGATCGGCGAGAAAAAGCGCTGCCGCCCGGAGTCATTGCGAACGGGCGGCGGTGACTCGTCGGACCACGTCGCGATCAAAGTAGTTGATGCTCATGCCGGCGTCAACGATGATGGTCTGGGCGTTGATGCCGCTGGAGCGTCGGCTGAGGAGGAAGGCGACGGTGTTGGCGGCTTCGCCGGTGTCCAGCGCCTGCCGGCGGGGAATGACCTTCTCGGCGTAGAGATAGGCGTCAATATAGCCGGGGATGCCGGCGGAGGCCGAGGTCTTGAGCAGGCCGGCGCCGACGGCGTTGACGCGGATTTGCGGCGAGACCTCCTGGCTGAGGGATTTGGCCAGGAAGGCCACCGTGGAGTCCAGGGCGGCCTTGATGGGGCCCATGTAGCCGTAGTTTTCCGAAGCCATGCGAGTGGTCGAGATGCTCATGGTGACGATGGCGGCGTCAGGGCTGAAAAGCCCCTTGAGGCGATTGGCGACCTCCACCAGCGAAAAACAAGAGATGTCCACCGCCTGCAGAAAGTCCTTCTTGACGGTTTCATGGAAGGGTTTAAGCCCCTCGCTGTAGTTGGCGAAAGCGATGGAGTGCACCAAGCCGTGCACCTCAGGCGCGACGGCGGCCACGGCGTCGCGCAGGGCGGCCAGGTCGGCGTCCTTCTCGACATCGCAGATCACGGCCGGCGCCTCGGCGCCGATGAGAGCGCGGTTCTTGTCCAGCAGGGCCTGGTCCTTGAAAACGTAGATCGGCTTGGCGCCGACCTCAAGAAGTACCTTGGCGACCGCCCAGGCAACGCTACGGCGGTTGGCTACGCCCATGACGACGATGTTTTTGTTTTGTAATTGTAGGAAGTCCATGACCGCACGAATATAAGTTTTCAGGCAGGAAAAACAAGGTGCGCTGGTGATGGTGGTTGAGGCAGGAGTAACCGGTCACCGATTGATAATCGTGCCCCAATGCGCGACACAAGCACTCGTTGAAAAGCAAACTCGGGTAATCGGTCACCGATTGATATTGGCCGGTCCCAGAGTGACGACTGAGACCGATGGGACTCATTGGCAACAG
>JAAZKQ010000719.1 GCA_012799755.1 Lentisphaerota bacterium
CCCCCTCGCAAATCACAACTGCCCCACCTCAGACGCCGGTATTGATGGCCTGGGCGAGTGGCAGCGGGTGGCGGCTGACGGCGACATTCAGGCCGTAGTTCTGCCAGGCGCTCCAGGCGACGGCAGAGGACTCCACCGGATGCGCATCAAAGCCGAGGTCCGAGGCGAATTCGCCGGCGTGGAGCAACTCCATGGCGACAATGAGCCAGGTGTCGCCGAGCTGTCGGAAATCAAAATCGCGTTGCGGACCGTGATAGCAGACGGCATCAACGTAGGCGCGGCCATTTTCGCAGCCGGCTTCCCAAACAACGTCGTCCCCATCGAAATTGCCGCCATGACAATGCACGGCGGCCATTCTTGGTCCGGCCTTGAGAATGAAGCGCTCGTCATGCAGCTCCTCGACGCTGGCGCCCTCTGCCTGCAACTCATAGCGCAGACGGAAATCGCCGGCACTGAAGATGCCGTTGGCCGGCCGGTCGAGATGGCAATGATAATCGCCCTGATCGGTAAGCAGGCTCACGCCGCTGAGCAGCCGTCCCCCGGCCTGGGCATTGCGTACAAAGGCTGAGGCGAAGTCCTTGCCGTCATGGAGGAAGCGCAGGCGCAACACGGCAATCGTTGAACCATTCTGCCAATAGGCGATGACGGGCCGACGCTGCACCCACATCGTGTCGTGATTGACACTGCCCAGACAGGCATCGCCATCGAACCAGGTCGTGCCGATGGTCGAACGCGACGCGGGCTCGCGGCGGCTGTAGCGCTGCACAACGCAGTCACTGCGCTTCGCATCCCGGAAGTAGCGGCGGTACTTCTCAGGACAGGGCAAGGGCTGCTCAACCAGCTGCGATGCGGCTTCTTCCGGCGTGATCGCGCCGACGGCAACGCCAGTGGCGGCGGCAAGGCGCCTGGCAGTATCGGGTCCGAGGGTATCGGAGTAAGCCCGGCTGTGCGGGCCGGCCCACTGGCCAGTCGCCAGATGGAAATGCGTCGCGATGGTCTCCCAGGCGATGTCGTGGATTTCACGCGCCAGCGTGCGCACGGCGTCGGTCTTGGCCAGGCGCAGAATGCGTTCGGCCTCAGCAACAACCACCATGGTGTAGGTCGGGCTGTTGTATTCATTGAAACCGCCTTGGTCACGAGTGTAGGCAATGAAGAGTTCCAGGCGGCGGCGGCCATATTCCAGCAGGAAGGGCTCTTGCAACAGCTCACCGGCGATGGCGCAGACGCCACCGCCCATCACCGCGATGTTCGTGTAACCCGGCCCGACATTGCGGCGGAAGATCGCCATGCCCGCCCGCAGCAGGGCCGCACGCATGGCCGTGACCAGCTCCGCCGGCAAAGCCGCAGCATGCTGAACCAGCATCTCGGCAAGGCGCGCGCCGCAGAAGTCCGCCCAGTTGTAATCCGGCGGCGACATCTTGGACAGCGGCTCTTCATAAAACCACGGCCAGATGCCGTAGGGCGCCTGGCAGGGATCACATTCCTGCAAGGCCAGCACGGCGCGAATCACGTCGGCAGCGCGGCTGACTGCGGCGGCCTCGCCGGATTTGAGCAGCAACAGCGCGTAATCCAAAGCGCTGACGGTGCTGTGAACGGGCGTGCCGTCGGCAATCTTCGTGTGATAGCCGGGACTCTGACAGGGGTGCTTGGGCATGCACACCTCGCTGTCGTACTTGCTGTCGAATTCTTGCAGTCGTTGTTTGAGCGCGTTATTCATGTTCGCTGGTCCTTTGCTGTTTGGCTGGAGCTTATCCGAAAAGCATAAGTGGGTTTTGCGAGGGGGAGGAAAGGGTCTGA
>JAAZKQ010000720.1 GCA_012799755.1 Lentisphaerota bacterium
CAATCTGCGCAATCTGCGGATAAAAAACCGGCGGCGTGATCAGTCAAATCAGTCAAATCAGGCGAATCTGCGGACGGATCGGGCGGATCGGGCGGATCAGCGTATCCGGCGGAGAGATCAGTTGGATCGGGCGGCGGCAAGACCCTAATCTGCGAAAATCTGCGCAATCTGCGGATAAAAACCTGCGCGCCTTCGCGTGAGACAAAAATCTGCCCCAATCTGCGCAATCTGCGGATAAAAACCTTCACTCTTTCACGTGAGACAAAAGCGCCCCTGCTTGCAGTATGGCAATAATTGGGCGCAGCCGGGCGTTAGGGACTTTGTGTGTTCCTGGTACCCTCCCCCAGCCTGCAAAGGACTTTATCCAATGAAATTGACAACCCTCCTGGCCATCGCCGCCCTGAGCGGCCTCAGCGCGTTTGCAGCCACCAACACCCGCAGCAACTGGCAGACTATCGTGGATGTCGCCGACACGGCGGCCTGGGAGGGCGCCACCCTTGACCACGAGCTGTTGCGTGACGGCAAGCCAACCATGCAGTGGTCACATGGCGTGTCCACGCGACTGACGTTACCAACAGCGCCCAAGGACTGGACCAGCCACAGCCATGTGCATTTCTGGGTTCATTCCCGGCAGGCGACCAAGGCCGGCATCGTGCTGATCCTGGATGCCGATGTCCCCGACACCCCGGGCATGGACTACTACATGGCGCGCCTGACCATTGATTTCAGCGGCTGGAAAGAAGTGCTCTTGCCCATCAACCAAATCAGTCGTGTGCGCGAAGCGCGCGGCAAAAACCAGCTCCGCAACGTATACTTCACGGCTGCGGGCTGGGAAAACACCCCCAATCCCGACACCGTGCTGAACTTCGGCTCAATCAGCTTCGTGGACGTCGTTCCGCAAATGCTCTCGTTGGAAGAGTTCTTCACGGCGCTGGACTGGTCCACGCCGGGCCTGGCCGACGCCGCCGCTGCCTGGGAAAAGCGAGATTTGCCGGCAGCCGTGCAGGCCACCGCCAAGTACTTCCGCGAGCGCCGCAGCGTCCCCTGGCGTTTTGATCCACACGATCCGAACTACAAGCCGTCTTTCAACAGAGGCGCGGCGGAGGACACGGTGGCAGGAAAAGTCTCCGTAGTCACGGTCAGGCATCAATTTCCGGATGGCGACATTGACTGGCTCTACAATCACACCATCGCCGTGAAGGAACTGCCCAACAATAACGAATGGCTGTGGCAGCTGAATCGCATGGGCTTCTGGGGCAACCTTGGCCGGGCCTATCGCAGCACGGGTGATTCACGCTACGCCAAGACCTTCGTCAAGCATCTGCGCCGCTGGACCAGCCAATGCATCGCGCCCACCTACAGTTCCGGCAATGTGCCCAATTCGGCCTGGCGCACCATCGAATGCGGCATACGCCTGCAGGGCAGCTGGCCGGAGGCCTATCATCTCTTTCTGCACGCACCGGAGTTCACGGATGACGACCTCGTGCTCTTCCTCCGCTCGGGCCTGGAACAGATGCGGCACCTCCTCAAGTACCCCCAGCGCGGCAATTGGCTGACCATGGAAATGAACGGCGTCTATACCTTCGCGTCGCTCTTCCCGGAATTCAGCGAAGCTGCCGCCGCCCGGCAATTCGCCGTCGAACGCCTGCACGAAGATATGAAAACGCAATTTCTGGCCGACGGTGCGCAGTTCGAGCTCACGCCCGGCTATCATCAGGTCGCCTTGGGCAATATCCTCAGTCTGCCACGCCTCGCTAAACTCATGGACCGCGAACAAGAACTGCCAAGCGATTTCGTGCCCACCATGGAAAAGGCCTATGATTACAACCTGCGGCTCATGACACCCAATCGCGACCTGCCACGCTATAACGACAGCTGGCGCTGCAATGTCGTCAGCTCCCTGCGCGGCGCCCTCGACTTCTTCCCCGAGCGCGAGGACTTCCGCTGGATCGCCACCGACGGCAAGGAAGGCGAAAAGCCCGGCGAACTGTCCACCTTTCTGCCTTGGGCGGGCTACTTCGCCCTGCGTTCATCCTGGCAAAACGACGCCAACTACGTCGGCTTCGACGTCGGGCCTCTGGGTTACGGCCATATGCATCAGGACAAACTCAACGTGATCATCTGGGCCGGCGCTGACGAGTTGCTGTTTGACGACGGCGGTGGCTGCTACGAGAGCTCCGCGTTCCGCCGTTACGCCACTTCGGCCTTCGGGCACAATACCGTGCTGGTGGACGGCCTGCCACAAGTCCGCAACCAACGCGAACTAGACAACCGCGTAGTATCCGAGCCCATTGACGCCCCCAAGACTTTCTCCGACCTCTACGATTTCGCCGCCGGCAGCTATGATCAGGGCTTTGGCAAGATCGAACACGAACCGGCCCGCCACAGTCGCCAGGTGTTGTTCATCAAGCCTGACATCGTTTTGGTCTGCGATCTTCTGGAAGCCAAGGACGGCCAGAGCCATCGCTACCAGGCCCGTTGGCAAGTCAATGACACCAGGCTGCGCGAGCCCGTCGCCGGCCATCCGGCGCTCATCACCCAACGAGAGGGCAAGCGCAATCTGCTGGTCGCGCCGCTGCTCAGCGAGGGCCTGAGCTCGCGCTGGGTGTCCGCTCAGACCGAGCCGGAAGTCCTGGGCTGGTACGTGATCAAGGACGCCGGGCCCTACCGCCCCGCCGCCACCGTCTGCCACGAACGCGAAGGCGATGGCCTGCAAATCATGCTCACGCTGTTCATGCCGCTGGCGGCCGATACGCCCTGCCCTGTCAGCGCCATCAGCCAGGACTCGCTGCGCCAGGCCACCGTGACCTTCAATGACGGCCGCCGGCTCGTAGTCACCGCGCCGCCCTCTGCCGACGAACGCATGATCTTCGCCATCATCAACCCGGAGCAACGCTGACCACGCGCGGCGGGAGAACGAGGGGAGTTCTCTATCCGCAGATGTCGCAGATTGTCGCAGATTACTTTTTTGGGGTGGGCTGGTAGCTAGGGGAGGTTTTTGCGTCGTCGGATTGCCTCGGCCCTTTTTCTCTTGCGCGAATGGATCAGACCGATCAGACCGATCCGCCCGATCCGCCCGATCCGCCCGATCCGCCTGAACTCTGCGATAATCTGCATTAATCAGCGAATAAGAAACCGGCGGCGTGAATTGCCGCGCAGCGGCAAGACATGACGCCATAATCTGCGATAATCTGCGCAATCTGCGGATAAAAACCTTAAACACACCGGCGGCGTGAATTGCCGCGCAGCGGCAAGACATGACGCCATAATCTGCGATAATCGGCGCAATCTGCGGATAAAAACCTTAAACACACCGGCGGCGTGAATTGCCGCGCAGCGGCAAGACAGGACGCCATAATCTGCGATAATCGGCGCAATCTGCGGATAAAAATCTTCGCGGCGTGCCTACGGCGCTTCGGCGGTGATGGCGACCACGGCCGGCACGGCGCTGCTCAGCGCGGAGCGCATATCCAGACGAACGATGGTCTTCTCGGGCGCCGGATTCGTCCAGCGGTAGCAATTCAGCGCAATGGGCTTGCGGACGGGATTGCTGGCCTCCAGGGCGATCTTGCCCTGCTTGGGCGCGCGGTTTGACCACCAGCTGCCGATCTCCTCGCCGGCGCGACAGATGATTTCGGCCTGGCTGCCGTCCTCGTAATGCAACACATAGCTGAGCACATGTGTGCCGGCCTTCGGGTCCCAGCCGTAAGCATGCAGAAAGTAGAGATAGCGCGCCTTCTGCCCCACTTCGACGCCGGTAACCTGCCGCGGAAAATAGTCACGGCTGGTGCCGTA
>JAAZKQ010000721.1 GCA_012799755.1 Lentisphaerota bacterium
AAAAATAATCTGCGATAATCTGCGTAATCTGCGGATAAAAAAACTGCGGATAAAAATCCGTCGCGCTAGTCCATTTCGACGAGTTTGGTGGTTGCGATGTCAATTTCGGTGGCGACGGCCTGCCCCATGATATCAAGATTGACCACGAACACCGTCTTTTTCTCCCGCTTTTCCACCACGCCCTGGATGCCATTCCATGGTCCCGAAGCGATCATGACGCGACGCCCCGGCTTGAGTTCCGTCAGCACCTCAAAGGGCTGTTCCTGGCTATTGATTTCGATTTGCCGGATCGTCTTAAGTTCGGACAGCAGCAGGACGGAATTACCCAGCTCGGGCTTCAGCAGCCGCACGATGGACCGTGAACGCCAAGCAACAAGCTCCTCATCAATGCTCAGGCAGGCAAAGACATATCCCGAGAACATCGGTCGCAGCACTTCCTGCAAATAGCTGTAAGTCTGCTTGTTGCTGCGGACATTCTTGTAACGGGCCTTGCGCAGCATCGGCAGATACACCGGTAGTTTTCGCTCCATGAGATAATCGCGCAGACGCCGCTCATGCAGGGGCTGGGTATAGATAGGCAACCAGCGTCGGCCTGGTGCAATGTCATCAAAATCAATCTCGGAAGCAAATATCTTCTCGTCATCCATGCAAAACAATCCTTTTCGACTTATGGTCGCCCGGCTTGCGGCAAGCCTCCTGGCGTTGCCCCGTGGAGAGGGCCTTGGCAACCACCGCTGTTTAGCCGGCCCGCGCCTTGGCCTCTCCTTTCCCTGCCAAATTACTAGTGTATTGGCTTGTACGGGTTCATGCAAACCACAGAGGCAATCCCTATTCACAATGACTGCTGTCGAGAAGGGAACCACCTCACAGCCCCCCAAACAAACGCCAAGCCAACATTTGGGCAAAGAAAAGGCCGCCCCCATGCCGGCAAAGGCGTGAGAGCGGCCAGAGGAAGCTATACGCGTTATGCGCTTATTTCGTACGTCCGTAGTGGAACCAACACTGCGCCGGATCATTGGCGTAGAAATTCTGGTATTTGACATTTTCAACATGTCCGTCCACAAACGTGCAATTCACGGACAATTCGCTGGCGTGCATCGGATTCTGAGAACTGGCGAAGAGCTGGCCGCGGATGCCATTCATGCTCCAGTCGGTGGCATTGATTTCGGAGGGCGAGGAGCCTCCCGCATCCATGATATAGGCGACGCCGGAGGGCATGGGAATTTGCGACAGGGCGTAGCCGCCGGGGCCATAGATGTCGCCGCTGCTGCGCCACTGGTTGATGCCGTAGGAGTAGCCGACCATGGCTCCGGCGCGATCATTGTCATTCCAGCGCCAGAAATTGCCGTCGTCACGCTTTTTCATCTTCAGCAGACCGCCTGGACACTGGAGGGCCTTCTCGTCACCGAGGTAGCCGATAATCAGATCGCCCCAGATGGGCCTCTGCCAGTCGTTGCCATTGATGATCTGCACGGCGCGGAGAAGAGTGTCGCTGTGGTCGTTGGCGTACATCATGGCGCCTAGACCCACCTGCTTGAGATTTGACGTGCAACTGATGTTTCGCGCTCGAGCGCGGGCCTTCGCCAAGGCCGGCAACAGCATCGCCGCCAAAATGGCAATGATGGCAATCACGACCAACAACTCAATCAGAGTAAAAGGCCGCTTGCGGAAACGATTTCTGAAACTGCGCATAAACATTGGACTGCTCCTTTCACGGCGGGGCGGATAACACAAGGGGAAAAATAGCTCACTGTAAACAATATCGAAAGCTCGGCCCATGTTGGCACCAGAAAGCAGGAAAACAACATGAGTCACCAATCCAAAGTGATTATAGATAAATTAACGGGACATTTCAATACCTGCCGTGAATTTTTCTTGCTACCGCATGTAAGCGGTCACCGATTGACAATTGGCTGTTTTCTGTTGCCTTGTAATGGAGCCCATCTTTTGTGTTTGCTATGTCGCACGCTTAAAGCGTGCAATTTTTGGGGGACGCTT
>JAAZKQ010000722.1 GCA_012799755.1 Lentisphaerota bacterium
AATCTGCGGATAAAAAACAAGGGCAGACACACGGGCCAGCCCAATACCAAACAGCCCCCCAAAAAAACAATCTGCGCCAATCGGCGTAATCTGCGGATAAAAACACACCCGCCGTTCAGAATTGCCCGTAGCGCTCGATAGCGGCCATGATAAGCCGCATGCCGGTAAGTCGGCTGCCGTTATTGATGGACCCGGCGGTGGCAAAGACCAGCCCGCGTTTTTCGCGCGCTTCGCCGAAGTCACGCAGGAATTCACGCACGATCCCCTCTTCGTCATTGCGACTATAGGTAAAGGGCGCCAGCTGACCGTGGATGACCGCTCGCGGACAATGTTGACGAATATCGCGCACCCGCAAGGTCGGCCCAAAATTCACCCCCAGCAAGTCCAGCTCGCCCAACAGCGGCAATAGATGCCCCATCGCCGAGTCGCTATGCTGGAAGCGATAGTTACCGGGTTCCGGCGCATAGCGTCCAAACACCGCGCGATGAATCGGCATGGCAAAAAAATCATACATCTCGGGCGAAAACAGACAGCAGTTGTCATCCGCCCAGTACCAGCGCTGCGCACGGGCGAGGTCCTCCGGCTGCGCCTCGGCGTCCAGCACAGCGGCGCGGGCGATGATTGCCCGCGCCAGCACATCGCTGAAACGTCGCAGCAAATCCGGATTGTCATAGTAGAGCATGAGGAGATTTTCCGCGCCGTATATTGAACATGCGAAGGTGCAAGGCCCGCGCTGCCCCCGGTACAAAGGCACTTTCAGCCCCAAGGCCGTCAGCCGCGTCTTCTCGCTTGCCCAATTCTCCGGTAACATGAAGTCCCGCAAATTCTCCAGCCGACGCTCAACCCGGTCCAGCAAAGCGGCCAGTGACTCCTCGTCATAGGCAGACTGTTTCAGCCACCACGAGCCTGCCGCGCCGCCCTCCCAGACATTTTCGGCCTCAAAAATATCATAAAGTTCCTTCACCTTGGGCCACTGCCGTGTCGGGTCGGGCATTTTCTCGGGCAAAATCCGTCGTCCAACGATCTTTTCGGCCTTGTCATTGTAGCGCTTGCTCAGCTCCACGCCCCAGGCTGGTTCGCTGTACAGAAAGCGCCACCAGTCCTGTTCGACGCCGAGTTCGTCAAACACGCACTCCCAGGTCAGCGTTGCCCCGAAGGGACACTGTTCGATCTTGTCGCTGAAGGGCGCCGCCGATGCTTCGCGCTGTTTGCGCCAGAAGGCCTCAATGTCCAGCGGCGCCAAGCCGCCATTCTTGCGCGTGTCATCAAGCAGCGCCGACACCTTCTGGTCAACTTCGCATGTGCTCATGGTCATCAGTCCCTTGGCTTAGGCATTTGCAACGCCTTGATTCTCGTAGATTTCGCTACGCCACATCGTTGTTTTGTCAATGTGCGGCATTATGGTTGTGCGCAGCGCGACAGGTACAGCAATATAAACACTTGTCGGCGCCATTCCTGCCATCCACAGAAAAACAACTTGGCCAGCACCACAGGCCAGCCCAACACCAAACATAACCGGTCACTCATTGATATTGTAAACCAAGATGTCAGCAAATGGACAACTTGGCGCCGTGGGCGCCTAACCATGCTTAAC
>JAAZKQ010000723.1 GCA_012799755.1 Lentisphaerota bacterium
CGCAGCACAGCCGGGAAACGGGCGTACTTGGTTTCGCAGAACGGACAGGGAACAGGTGCTTGTCCACAATGTCCACTTTATCAACGGGTGGCTGGTTACTGTGCCACCAACTTGACGATTTTGGTGGCAGTGGCGTCAGAACCTCGGGGCCGAAGTGGCGATGTTGTCGGCGAAACCGCCGCTAAACTAAATTGTAGTCAGATGATTGATTGATGGGCGGCACTAAATGGTCGGCATAGTCATTGTTGCATATAAATCCCCGGACCTGACGGTGAATTTCGTCCGGCGCGAGTTGCCTAAGATTGATGTGCCGTACTGCGCCATAGTTGTTAACAACGCGTCGACTCCGGAAGCCGACCGTGAGCTGGCTGAGCGCTGTGAAGCGACCCTGTGGGGCGCACCAAGGCCGCATGACGCCGCCGGCAACCCCGTTTTTATTGCAGGCTTCGAGGATAATCTGGGTTATGCTGTCGGCAACAATCGAGGCGCAGCGTTGCTCAGCTCCTTGTTTTCGGTTGATGCCTGGTTGTTCACCAACAATGACATTGAATTGCAAAGCCCGGACCTGCTATCCAGTCTGCTTGCTGTCATGCGGGCTCGGAGCGACCGTGCCATGATTGGTCCACGGGTTGTTGGCCTCACGGGTAACGATCAGTCGCCCTATCATGATCGAGTGAGTATATGGCGACAGATTGCCTGGCGGCTCTTGCCCTTTTTGCGGAATACCAAGCAGGTTTATCCACTGCCGCAAAACAATGAGGGGTATTGCTACTGGCTTGTCGGCGCCTTTGTTCTGGTGGACGCTGACGCTTTCGCAGCCGTCGGGGGTTTTGATGATCGTACCTTCCTTTACAATGAGGAAATGATCCTGAGTGAACGAATGGCCCGCCAAGGCTTCAAGGCCTATTATTACCCGAAGGTTTCGGTGCTTCATTATGAACGTGCCTCAACGAAGGGCACGGCGGTAGAACAGCGTCGCGCCAAAATTTCCCAGCAAAGTTTGAAGATTTACTACCGTTATTATCGTCATGCATCCTGGGTGTCCATTTTCCTGCTTGACCTTGCCGAGGCGGTCTACCGCGTTTTGTTTTCACGTCGCTACCCGCGAGCCTACTGACAGTTCGCGGGTTTGCATATTGTTGGTTACTACTTCAGCTGGTGCAATGATGTCCAACAGGCCACTTTTATCCTTTCTTATGATCTGCTACAACCAGGAAGTCTATGTGCGTGAGGCGCTAATGAGTGCCTTGCAGCAAGACCTTGCTGGTGAACAGCTGGAAATCATCGTCTCTGATGATTGCTCGCAGGACGATACCTATGCAATAGTTCAGGATGTTGCCAGCTCATATCATGGGCCACACCGGCTGATCCTGCATCGCAATGATCACAACCTGGGAATTGGGGCGAACTTTTACCAAGCTTATACGCTCTCGCAAGGAGATTGGCTGGTCATGGCCGCGGGTGATGATATCTCAATGCCGGAACGTTCGCGAATATTGCATGCAGCAATTCAGAAATATCCGACGGCATTGGGCATATGCAGCACCAGGGAAGTCATTGATGCGACAGGAAAGCACCGAGGTTATGACACGTGGCGCAAAGAACTCTATGGCGCCTCGACGGCGTGGCATAGACGCGTTTTCGCCGACTATGCCCCCATACCGCCATCTGTGGCCTTTGAAGACGCTTTATTGACGTTCCGGCTCTTTATGTTGCAGGGCGAAGCCATCTTTCTGAGTGCGCCTACGGTGCGCTATCGTGTTGATGGGTCGTCCATTTCATCACAGGGCCTGAGTGATGCCTTACAAACGCAAAAGAAAGTTCTCGTGGTTGTCGAGAAATTGCTGCGTCTGCTTGAGTGTCTTCGTAAAGACTATGATGTTGTCAGGGAGACGCTGCCAGCGCCCCTCCGTGATCGCTGGCAGGCGAAATTCAACGCCATTGAGAACTCTCTGATTAGTCGCCGTCAACAAGCAGAATTGGCATTGCTTGTCATGAGCAGGCCTTTTTTGACGAATATCGCCTATCTTTTCAGTCGTCAGGCGACGGCAGGCCATAGCCGTTTTGTTGATCGCCTGGGCTGGCTGATGCGCAATGACGCGGCGCCGCTTCGCGCGCTGCGAGCTTTTTTCAGGTCAAAAAATGCTCTCTACGCCGCCTATTCACCGAATGTACCAAGCTTCGCCGATGAACGAATGGTCGCTGATGACTTTCTTCGGGGCGATTTTTTACTCAATTTTTAGGTAACATGCGAAGTCTTGTGATAGAAAAAGGGATTTGACAAGCGGTTACATTTGTCAGGCATATGGTAGTGCCCCCACGGGGCACTACTTTTGGGGTATGCTCATCCCCAGGCTGAAGCCTGGGGTTAAGCATGGTTAAGCGCCTACGGCGCCAATGCATGCACAAATGATTGATAAGCAGCCTATTGAATCGGCAGTACGCAACATGCGGTGGCAGCAAGCGATATTTGACAGAGTACGTCGGAATCATTGCCATCCCATGAGCTCAATCCCAACTACGGCAGCCTGGATGCTTGCACATGTTCATCGCTGCTCCCCTTGTGAACGCTGTCAGATTCGCAGGGCGATGTCCTGGAAATCGCCGTCGTAGCCGATGTTGCGCAGGAAGTCGAAATGGGGATTGAAGAAGCCGAGTTTGAAGAGGCGGTGGGTATCGCTGCCGAAGCTGATTTTGACGCCGGCGTCCAGGCATTTGCGGAAGAATTCGGGTGAGGGGTGGTTGTGGTGGAAGCTCAGTTCGGCTGCCACGTCGTAGCGTTTGAGCATGGCCACCAAGGGGTCGAAGGTGTGCGCGGGCTTGCAGCCGGCACCGTCCCAGGCGAAGACCCGGTAGGGATGGGCCAGGACCCGGATGAAGCCCGTGGCCATGAGTTTTTCCGCCATGAACAAAAACAGCTCCGGCGCGTCAGCGGCCTTCGGATCGTCAAGAAAATGGATGGCGCCAATGAGAAAATCGAGGTTGTGACGCAGTCGGTCATTGATGAGCAGCTGACCATTGCGGTCAATGTCCACTTCCAGGCCGCTGAGGAAACGCGGGTCGCCGGCGACCATGTCCTTGACATGTTGGAGATAGGCTTCGCTGCGGTCATTTTCCGGTGGCCGGAGCGGACTGCCGCGGAACCAGTCGCGCACGCTCCAGTAGTCCTTGGCGGTGAAAAAGAGATGGCCGGAGTGCTCGGTGACAGCCACGCGTTCGATATTGAGCATGTCCATCAGCCGGCGCTCAATGGCGACATCAAGATCAACGCAGCAATAGGCAAAGCAGCTGTGCGTGTGACAGTCATGCACGGGCTGATCATGGCGCAGCTTGATGGTGCGGAAGCTGCAACGACCGTCGTCCGCCATGGTCGCCAGCTGGAAGGGATAGGGGCTCTCGCAGAGAGCCGGCACGCAGTGGTAGGCACACGGACCGTCCTGCAGCGTTGGCAGCCCGCGATGTTCGTGACCGGAGATGCTTAAGGCAATGCCCAGGCGGCGATACTGTGCGCAAATCTCCGCGGCGTTAATGTAGCCAGAGCGGCAGTCGGCGGCACCCGGCGGATACAAGGGCAGATGTTGCAGCGTAATCACCCGGCCACGGAAATCATGGCAGAGGCGCTCGGTGCGCGCGATGTCCGCCGGCAGGCGCTCGGCCTTGTCGCCCGGCAGTATGGAGTCCGCAAAGGGGATGATTCGTACACCCGGCAGGTCAAGATGCTCAGGCAGGGGAAAGGTCTCCGCGAAGGCTTCGCGATTCTGGTCGCGATTGCCGGGGATGACGACGTAGGGGCAGGGCAAATTGTCCAAGATTGCCTTGACGATGCCCAGGGCCTCGCGGGTATCGCCGTCGTCCACCACGATGTCACCGGCCACGCAGAGCAGATCAATGCCGCCGGTGATGTTGACGTATTCGACAATGCGTTGCAGGAGGTAGCGCGCTTCCGGCAGTCGCACGCAGCGTTGGCTGCCGCTGCTTTGCAGGGCAAAATGGGGATCGGCAACAAGGGCGATGGTGGTGGGCATACTTCGTCCAAACCTGAGGTTGGGTTAACTGGGAAAAAAACGCTGCGTCCCGGCGACGTCGGGCGCCGCCGGGACGGAAATGACGCCTATGGTTAAGCGCCTACGGTGCAAAATAAATGCGCAAATGCTTTAAGCAACTCACCATGAATCAGCAATATGTAGTTGTTGAAGCGATCAGCGATTGATAACAGACATTTTTTATCCGCAGATGTCGCAGATTTGCGCAGATTTTTTTGAGAGTAGGCTGCTTGGTGCAGGAAGGCCGCTGTGTTTGCGTTTTCCTGTCGCTCTTTGGTTTTCA
>JAAZKQ010000724.1 GCA_012799755.1 Lentisphaerota bacterium
TATGGACAGTATGGACGGCGGGCGAGCAGGTGTTGTCGTCCATCGTGTCCATAATGTCCATATTGTCCATCGTTTTGCAGGTCGCAGGCAGTACGGGTATGTGGCACTGCGGCTCGCAGGAACATAGTTATCAATGAGTGACCGATTACGCCTCCGCAGGTAAGCGGTCACCCATTGATATTCATGGTCTCCAGTCCAGGCGAGGACTTCTCGCGCGCAGGCGCGCCCGTACCATTGGATGGGGGCCCCCCAGGGTGGGTGGGCTGTGATTTAAAGGACTGCGCGAAACATAGCCGAAAAACCGGCATTTTTCACGCAAAAAATCGCCGAGTAACAGCATTTTGTGCTTTGCCATGATTTCAGCGCAGCTCTCATAAGGATTTTCGCGCCGTTTCCTGTGAGTTTGCATGAGCCCCAACGCCTCGGCTCTTGCCATCTATTTTCCCAAACAAGGGCATAACGGTACAATCATTGACCACACATTAGCAGCCGTTGTCTCAAACCGCCTTTGTTGACGCCGCCTCGCCGCAAAGCGCCACCTCGTTAGCATGTGGGGCCCTTGGCGCTGAAAACAAAAGGCGGCAGGATCGGCCAATTATCAATG
This sequence comes from Lentisphaerota bacterium, assembly GCA_012799755.1. GTDB lineage: Bacteria > Verrucomicrobiota > Lentisphaeria > Oligosphaerales > Oligosphaeraceae > Oligosphaera. Next base: position 605 of record JAAZKQ010000724.1, read on the forward strand.
AGTAACCGATTACGCCTCCGCAGCACGACCGCCACCGTTTTTTCTTGTGTCCTGCGGACAAGGTGATAAAATACTGCGCGGACTCGCCTCTCACAACTCCACTCAAGCACATCGGAAACCATGCCTAACAAAATCTATGACATCTTCGTACCCGGTCGCCTCTGCCTCTTCGGTGAACATTCCGACTGGGCCGGCGCCTACCGCCGTTTCAACGCCGCCATCACGGCGGGACAAGTCATCATCGCCGGCACCAACCAGGGCATCCATGCACGCGCCCGGGCCTTGGCCGGTGAGTTCAAACTGCGCTCAGTGCTGCCGGACGGCAGCGTCCATGAAACCAGCTATCCCATGCAGCGCCAGGCCCTCCTCGAAGCCGCCAGTCGCGGAGATTTCTTCAGCTATGCAGCCGGCGTCGCCCATTTCATGCTGACTTTCTATGAGGTGGACGGTTTGGAATTGGACAACTATCAGACCAGCATGCCCGTCAAAAAAGGCCTGAGTTCCTCGGCGGCCTTCTGCGTCTTGGTAGCCAGGGCCTTCGGTCGCGTCTACGACCTGAAAATGACTGTTCGCGCCGAAATGGAAGCAGCCTACCAGGGCGAGATTCTCACCCCCTCGCGCTGCGGTCGGATGGACCAGGGCTGCGCCTTCGGTCAAGGCGCCGTACGCATGACCTTCGATGGCGACATGCTCAGCACCCAGCGCCTGAAGATCGGCGCACCCATCTACCTCCTGGCTGCCGACCTGCAGGGCAAGAAGGACACCATCCGCATCCTGGCGGACTTGACGAAAGCCTATCCTTTCCCAAGCACGCCCCAGGACAACAAAGTCCACCACTATTTAGGCACCATTAACGGCGGCATCATCGCCGAAGCCGAAGCCCTGCTGGCCAAGGGCGACGCCGCCGGACTCGGGGCCTTGATGACGCGTGCCCAGGAGCTCTTTGACCAGCACTTGGCGCCGGCCTGTCCGACGGAACTGGCGGCGCCCAAACTCCACGCCGTGCTGGCCGACGCGACGGTACGCCGCCTCAGCTACGGCGGCAAA
>JAAZKQ010000725.1 GCA_012799755.1 Lentisphaerota bacterium
CCTTTCCTTCCCCTCGCAAAACCCACTTATGCTTTTCGGACAAGCTCATACTATCTCGCATTGCCTACGCCGCCGGAGCGCGTCCTCACCAGTCGCGAGCGACAGGCTTGACAGCCCCGCCTTGGCCGACGTTGCGCCGCAGACGCAGACGACGCTCGCTGTCAATGATATCCCGCGCGTCTTCACTCAGACGCAGCGCCTTCTCGCCGTCCTGGTCATCCTGTTGTTGATCCCGGTCTTCGCCATTCTGCTCCTGGGCATTCTGCTGCTCGCCTTGCTGCTCCTGCCCTTCCTCGTCTTTCTCGCCGGCCTGCTTTTCCTTGCCCGCCTGCGCTTCGTCCTCGTCCTCTTGCCCTTTTTGGCCGGCCTGCTGCTCGCCCTGCCGGGCCAGTTTCTCCTGCTCTTCGCGGAGCTTATCCTGGGCTTCGCGGAGTTTTTCCGCGGCGTCCTGCTGGTCTTTGGCGGCGCCGGCGAGGTCCCGGCGTGCGAGCTTCTCTTCGGCGTCGGCCTGCTTTTGTCTTGCCTGGTCCACGCTGTCCTGCACGGGGTCTTTCTGCGCCTGGTCGTCCTGCTGGGGTTGATTCTGACCGCGGAGCTGCCGCATTTTGTCTGCAAGCTGCTCGGTATCGCGGCTGATTTGTTCCTGCTTCCGGGCGATGTCCTCGCGCTGCTGTTCACGCTGTTGCGGCGGTGACTGCCTGGCCGCGGCCTCGCTCTGCTGCGCGGTCTCCTGCTGCTTTTCAGCCAGTTCGGACAATTCTTTTGCGATTTCCTGCTGTTGTTTCAGTTGTTCGGCGGCCTGTTTGGCACGCTGGGCGGCCTCATTCAAGAGCCGTTTGAAGACATAGCGCGCTGCTTGTCGGTTCTTTTTCGCGGCAGCAAGTTTGGGATCATGCACGAGCGCCTGATCGTAGGCCTGAATGCTCTTGATGCAGGCATCCATGGCCTGCTTGAGGTTCGCGTCAGCCAACCGCTGACATTCGCGAAAATGGCAGTTGCCAATGCCGAGTTGGCTGCGCGCTTCAAGCGAAAGGTTCGGTCGCCGCAAGTGTCGGGCGTTAAGCCAAGCCTGGTCAAAGAGCGCTGCGGCCTTTTCGTAGTCGCCCTGCGCATAGTGGGCCAACGCCTGATTGAACTGCAAGTAGGGCGACTCCGGCTCGCTCATCGCCACCTGGTCATAGGCGTGCAAAGCCTCGGCAGTCTTCCCGGCGCGCAAGGCGATATTGCCCTCCCGCAACCACGCAGCAGCGTCCTTGGCCACTGCCGCCGACACCAACACCAGCAGCGCCAAAAACAACACGCTCCTATATGCCCAGCCGCGCGTCATACCCGCTTTCTCCGTTCGCTCAACAAACTCTCAACTACCAGCAAAAACAGCGCCGCGCCAAGAAAAATCTGAAATTTTTCCTCATAGCGTTCGATGGTCTGCGATTCCAGCTCGCGCTTTTCCGCAGTGGCAATGAGGTTCCGGTACACCGCGCCGAGGTCAACGTTGCCGGTGCCGACGGGCAGGTAGCGCCCGCCAGGCGTGGCGGCGACCATTTCACGGAGGGTATCCGCGTCCAAACGGCTGTGCACAATCTGTCCCTCGTACTTGAGGAAGCTGCGGCGGCCCTGCTCATCCGTAATCATCAGCGGCGTGCCGTCGCCCTCGTCACCCAAGCCGACAGCGAGGATGCGCACTCCCCTGTCCCCAAGCTGCCTGGCAGCCTCGACAGGAAAACTGCCCTGATCCTCGCCGTCAGTGATCAGCACCAAGTCCTTGTATTGCCGCTCCTGGTTATCGAAAATGTCCCGCATGGCTTTGCGCATGGCGTCCCCGATCATCGTGCCGCCGCGGGAAACGCTGTTCGTATCCACATCGCTGAGCATCATGCGGAAAAAGCCGTAATCGAGGGTCAGCGGGCAGCGCACCGCCGCCGTGCCGGCAAAGACCAGCAGGCCGATGCGGTCGCCCTCCAGGACATCCAGGCAGTCATTGATCGCCAACTTCGCCCGCTCCAAACGGTTAGGCTTGAGGTCATCGGCAAGCATGCTTTTGGACACGTCAAGCACAAAAACCACATCACGGCCCTGCCGCCGGATATCGCGCGGCACGGGATTCCAGGACGGCCGCGCCAAGGCAATCACCAGCAAGGCTATTGCCAGCAAAAACAACAGGTGCTTCCAGCGCCGCCGCGCCAGGCTCAGCTGCGCCGTCAGGCGTTGGAGCATGCCGTATTCCGCGAAACGCAGCAGCGCCTGCCGACGCCGATAGCCCGCGTACAACAGCAACAGCAGCATGGCCGGCAGCAGCCACAAATAATGCAGCATCGCCAATGACTGCCAGACAACGGTCATGGTATCCTCCTCAACCAAGTGCAATTCAACACCAACTCCAAGGTCAGCAGCAGCAGCGCCGCCAGAACCAGCGGCGTGAACAATTCGCGGTAGTCCACAAAACGGATGGACTCAACATCGCTGCGCTCCAGCTCATCAATCTCGCGATAGACATCCAGGAGACTGGCGGCGTCATTCGCCATGCGGAAAAGCCCGCCGGTCTTCGCGGCGGCGGCCTCCAAGGGACGCGTGTTCATGCCGGGCGAAGCCAGCGGCATCTTATAGCGCCCCAGGGGTGTCTGCACAACCTGGTAACCCTCGCCGCCGCCAATGCCAATGGCGTAGATTTTAATGCCCCATTTGGCCGCCAGCGCCGCGCCGTCCTCAACCTGACGGCCAACATTGTTTTCGCCATCCGTCAGCAGAATGATCACCTTGCTTTTGATCTTGTACACATCCTTGTCCTTGCCCAGCTGGCGCTTGAGCGTCTCCTCGGCCGTATGCAGGCGGGCGGCGGCGAGAGCAAGGGCGTCACCGATGGCCGTGGCATCCTCGCTGCTGCCTCCAATCACCAGCTGGATGGTATCCAAAAAGGGTCGCAGTGTGCCGTGGCTGAGCGTCAGAGGACAAATCGTGTCCGCATAACGCGCGAACGCCAGCATACCGATCAAATCCGTCGGCCGCCCACGCAATTTCTTGCCGTCGCCAAAGACAAAACGGGAAAAGACCTCCTTGGCGACATCCAGGCGATTGACCAGCCGCCCTTCGAAGTCCATCTCCTGGCGCATGGAACCCGAGCGGTCCAGCACCATGGCAATGGCTATGCCCTGGCTGACATCCCGTATCTGCTCACGGCCGGCCTGCGGCCGCGCCAAGGCCAGCGCCAACAGCAGCAACGCAAGCGTACGCAGCGCGCCGGGCAACCAGAGGAGGCGTGCGCGCCATGACTGCGCCGCGGCCTGCCGCGCATGCGTCGTGCTCGAAAACGCCAGCGCCGCGCGGCGCCAACGACTGCGATGCCGCCACAGCCACAGCAGCAACGGCACAAGCAAGGCCAGCAAGGCCCACGGTGTCTCAAAACGTATCATCAATTCCTATCGGTCCTCTTGCTGAATAATCACCCGCCGGGCGTCGCCGCCGGCGTGGTCTCGACAATGAAATGCTTGCAGGCATCAAAAGTGGACTGGATTTCCTTGGCCGCCGGGCGATGCCGGGCAAATTTGACCATGTCGCAGTGCCGCAGAAAATCCTCCAGCAAGCCACGTTGCTGCTTGCTGAAGGCGCTGTCGCCCTGCCGCAGCGCCGCCATGAACTCCTCGGTGGTCTGTTCGGGTGCACGCAGACCAAAGCGGTCCTCAATGTACTCGCGCAAAATCCCCGATATGCGGTGGTAGAACTGCTCGACGTCGCCTTTGGCAATGAGGTCATCGGCGACCAAGGCTTGCAGCGCCGCCAGCGCTTTTACATGGGGCGGTATGCGCTCCTCGACCACCTGCCGCCGACGCCGCCGACGCCAGAGCAGAACCAGCACAAGCAACACCAGCAACAGTCCCGCAGTCAACGCCAAAGCCCATTGCCTCTGCCACCACGGTCGCGACGGCTGCAACTTCTTCAACGGCGACAACTCCGCCGCTTCATCAATGTCAAGCTCCTCCCAGAACTCCTCTGACGGCATGCGCACCTCAATTTTCGCCGGCTCGGTCGTCAGTTCGTGCTCCATGCCGGCTTTGCCGCCGGCCTGCGTCGGCATGGTAAAGCGCGCGGTCAGCGGCGGCAATTCGTACACATCGGCCACCAGTGGGTCCAGCACATAAGTCCGTGCGTAGACCATGCTGCCGTCGTCTTGCAACTTCGGCGTCTCCGTGCGATAATCCGCCACCATGAAGGCCCCGAGTTCCACACCGAGTTTGGGCAACTCGACGCTGACGTCCTCCGGCGCCGCGGCTTCCACCCGCAAAGACAGCGTTTCAATCAAATCCACGGCCTTCTTGTCCGTCTGCACCCGGAAACGCAAGGGGCCGCGATCAACCAGCAAATCAATGCCCGCGTTCGCCGGCGATGCGTCGTCAGTCGCGCCGGCAGCCGTGTCCGCCGCCTTTCGGCAGGCGCTGGACAACAACAGGCCCAGCAACAGCAGCGCGCTCAGCGCAAAACGCCAGTGTGGCGCCATCCATGCTTGTCTGCGTCGTTCTCTTGTCATAACACGTTCATTACCAACCATCAAGCTCCATGCGACACGCAACGTGCTCAGTCACGCTTCACCGGCGGCGCCCCGGCATCTTTCACGGCGGCTTGTTCGCCCTGGTGCCAGATCACGCGGTAGCGCGCGGCCAATTCCCTGAAGAGCTCGTCCTGCAACTCGCTCCGGCGGCGGTTCAGGACGCGCTGCCGCGCCTCCTGCGCGGTCGCATCGTCATAAGGCCGTACCGCGGCCGAGCGGCGCTCCAGCAGACGCACGACATGCCAGCCACGCTCGCTTTTCACCGCCGTCGGCAGAACCTCCTGCTTGTCTTCGGCGGCCATCGCCGCTGTGAGCAGAGGCTGTTGCCAGGGCGCGACACTATCCGCACTCAGCCAGCCGGGCAGCTCCCCGCCCTTGGCCGCCGTCGCCTCATCCTCGGAAAGCTCCTCGGCCAGCTTGGCGAAATCCATGCCGCTCTTGAGGCTGTTCAGCGCGGCCTCGGCGCGTTCGGCGTCAGGCAGCTGAATGTGAGCCAGACGTACCCCCGCCGGCGTGGTGAATTCCTCGGCCTGGTGTGCCTCGTAGTAGTCACGGGCTTCGGCATCGCTGGCGCTCAAGCCGGCCAGATGCTGACGCAACAAGGCGCCGGCCATGATTGACCGCTCGGCCTGCCGCAACTCCTCACGCAACGCGGCATCATTCGTCAATTCCCGGGTGCGCGCTTCGCGATACAGCAGTTCTTCGGCGACAAATTGCTGCAAGAACTGCTGCCGACCGCTCGGGGTCAGCATGCGCTTCAACGCCGCCTCTTTCTGTTCGCGACGCTGTTCGGGAGACCACTGCGCAGCAACGCCGGCCAACTGCTGGTCAAGCAGCTGCTCCAGGCGGCGATCAACCTCAGCGCGAGTCAGGCGCCAGTTGCCGATCTCCACCAGCACCTCGTCACCCGGCTGCTCCGCGTCCGCGTCCACGCTGGTGCGTTCTTCCAGATTGCGGCGCAAACCGCTGTAATTGCCAAGCGCCTCCAGACATTCCTGAGTGCGGCGGGTGATTTCCGTTTCCAGCACGGGCACTTTTGCTAGGCTTTCAGAGCGATAGTAGCTCGCCAAAGCCTCATCGTAAAGACGAGCGTCCTGCTGGATGGTGGCGACACGATACCACAGCTTCGCGGCCTTCTCGGCGTCCATCGGCGTCTGTGCCAAATACTGCTCCCAGGCGCGTGCCGCCTGCTCGGCAAGGCCCTGCCGTTCCAAACGCTGTGCCAACGCCAGCTGTTCGTCATGTCCCAAGGTCGCGCCATCGGCTGACGCTGCGGCAGCCGCTGTGCCGGCGCCGC
>JAAZKQ010000726.1 GCA_012799755.1 Lentisphaerota bacterium
CCGCCGCTGGCGCGGCCATTGCCATCCACTACCACAGCGGCGGCGATGCCGCCACGCGTTTACAAAAAGAATTGAGCGAGGCCGGCGCAAGCTGCGCCCTCTTCCAAGCCGACCTCGCCGCGCCAGACAGCGCCAAAAAGCTGGTTGACGAAGTCATCGCCCACTTCGGCCACCTCGACATCCTCGTCAACAACGCCGGCATGCTCGCAGACGCGCCGCTTTCCTTCATGAATGACCAGCAGTGGGAGAACTGCCTGGACATCAATCTGTCAGCGCCTTTCCGGCTCATGCGCGCCGTGGCCATGCCCATGGCCCGACAGCGCTGGGGACGCATTGTCAATATGGCCTCCGACGCCGGTCGTCTGGGCGCGGCCAACCGCTCCAATTACGCGGCCGCCAAGGAGGGACTGGTCGGTCTGACCCGCTCCGCTGCGCGAGAACTCGCCGGCGTCGGCGTCAGAGTCAATGCCGTCAGCCCGGGCTTCATTGACAGTGCCATGACCGCTGTCATCAATGACAAAAAACGCCAAGAACTCTGCAAAGAAATCCCCGTTCGCCGCTTTGGCCGCGACAGCGAGGTCGCCGAACTGGTCTGCTTCCTCTGCTTGCCGACCGCCGATTACATCACCGGACAAGTGATTTCCATTGATGGCGGTCTCTTCATGGGCTGATGATTGGGAAGGAACGCCTGCTATGAACAATACGAGCTTCTCAGGCATGGGCTTGGTCTGCTGCCTCGGCGGCAGCGTTGATGAAGTCTATCAACGCATGTGCGCCGGCGAAGCCGGCTTCCGACTCATTGACCGCTTTGATCCGGAGCCATACGCACAAAAAATGGCCGGACAACTCCCACCCGATGTCGAGGAAAAACTCCGCCAGGACTTTCCCGACGAAGACATCGCTGCCGCCATGATCAAATACGCCGGCGCCCAAGCCCTTGCGCAAGCCGGCATCCCCGCCAAGGCCGGCCAGGCCGACCGGCGCCTCGCCCTCGTCCTCGCCACCAACTTCGGCCCCATGGAAAGCCTTGAATGGGCATGGCGCGAACGCCTTGACACGCAAAGCCTGAGCGATGCCAGCTTCGCGCCCTTCGATGACATCATCCAGGACACGGCGGCAGCGCTCGGTTGCGGCGGACCGCAAGCCCAGATATCCATGTCCTGCGCATCCGGCGCCGCCGCGCTCAGCGTCGCCAGGGACATGCTCGCTGCTGATCGTGCCGACCATGTGCTCGTCTTCGCTTACGATGCTCTCAGCGAATTCTGCTGGTGTGGCCTCAGCAATCTCCGCACGATTACCACCGATGTCATGCGGCCCTTTGACAAGCGCCGCTCAGGCACGATTTTCAGCGAAGGCGCGGCCGCAGTCGTCCTCACGACGAAGACAGACGCACCGGCGCTGGCAGCCATGCCGGGCGCAGCCACCAACAACAACGCCTTTCACATGACGGCGCCCAGCAAGGACGCCGAGGGCTCCCGCCTGGTCATGGCCGCCGCCCTGCACGCCGCCGGCATGACGGCTGACGCCATTGAGCACATCTGCGCGCACGCCACCAGCACCAGCGCCAACGACAGCACCGAAGCCGCCGCCCTGCGCAACCTCTTCGGCACACGCTTCGCCGCTCTCACCACTGCCGCCCACAAATCCCAGCTGGGGCACCTTATGGGCGCAGCCGGTCTGGCCGAAGCCATTATCACCGTCATGGCCATGCAGAACGGCGTCATTCCTCCAACTATCAACCACGAACAGCTTGACCCGGCCTGCGAACCCGTCAACTGCATACCCCGCAAAGCCGTTGTCAAACAGTTCCAAACCGCCATCACCAACTCCGCCGGCATCGGCGGCAACAACGCGGCCCTGGTCATCCATTCCCCCAAGCTGCCCGCAAGCGGTAGCCTGCAAGCGCTAGACCCATATCAACCCGTATTCGTGCGGCAAATCGGCTGGGTTCTGCCAGGACACATCGGCAAGGGCGGTGAAATTCTCGAACACCCCGAGTGGCTCCAATGGCAGGACGGACGCAATCAGCTCCTGGCTGACTTCAGCGCCAAGCCCTACATCAGTTCCGTCAAGGGCTACCTCGACCCCGCAGGCGCCTTCCTCCTCGCCGCCATGAGTCTCGCCGGCGCCGGCGAAGCCGGCGATATCCCGGCAACCCGCCGCGGCATCAGCTCGCTGTCCCGCTACGGCGCCCTCGGCTCAGCCTTCGCCTTCTTCTCCCAACTGGCTGAAAAAGGCCCGCGACTCGCCAGTCCCCTCATTTTCCCCCACGGATACTCAAATACCGCCGGCAATCTCGCCGCCATTGAATTCAATTGCGCCGGACCGCACATGGTCTTCTATGGCCGACAGAACCCGCACGAAGCCCTTGCCTTCGCAATCGCCAGGCTACAGGACGGCAGCGCCGACGAGATGTTCACCGCCTTCTACGAATCAGCCGTGCCGGCAGCACTGCCCGACGGACGCAGGCTCCTCAGCGGCGGCATTGCCGTGCGACTCGCTGCCGGCCCCGCTCCAGCCGGTCAAGAGGATATCTTCTCCTTCACCCCGGCAGAACTGTTCGACCGGCCAGCCGGCACCGACAACGGCAGCATCGCCGCCCTCGCACAACTCATCAGCTGGTGAGGATGGCGAGGCGGGAAAAGGCGGCGTGATCAGGCGGAGCAGGCACCGCAAAAAACCTGCGGCGTGAATTGCCGCGCAGCGGCAAGACACGACGCCAGAATCTGCGATAATCGGCGTAATCTGCGGATAAAAAACCTTCGCCCCTTTGCGCAAGACCGATGGAACTCATTGGCTGCGGCGCTGGGGCGAGGACTCACGACTCATAAGGCATGATCCCATGGATTGGACAACTGGGACGCCCGGGACCGCGGGGAATGACACATTGGAC
>JAAZKQ010000727.1 GCA_012799755.1 Lentisphaerota bacterium
CCCGCCGCTGGTGTTGTGGGCAATGGCCCACGATTGGCCGTCAAAAAAGATGCGCGGTTTTCTTTTCGGGGCCTTTGCCGCCACCGGTCCCGCCCAGTTGTTGTTTCTGAGCATTTCCTTTGGCCCTGCCATCTTGTGGCACGCTGCATGCGGTTGCGCCTTGCTGCCGATGGTGTACCTCGGTTCACTTGTCGGCATGCCCATCGGCAATAGCTTGAATGCTGAACGGTTGCGCTGGATTGCCTACGCGATCCTTGCTGCCATTGGTATCAGCGCCATCGTTCCGGCTTTACTCGGCGCCGGCAAGTGAATTGGCGGCAGCCGTGCTATAGTACTTCAGAATTTGACGCGTGGCGGCAGACCGATGCGCGTGCGACCCGAACCAAGACAAGGGAGGAGAAAAACAGCTATGATGAAGGACCTGTTCAAGATGCGCGGGCGCAAGTCCCTTAACCCCGAAGTCTACGAGCTCGCCTGCAAAAAATGCGAGTACGAAGAGACAGTGCAGCTGGCGAATAGCATCGTGACGCTGCCGATATTCTCTTATGAGGCCGAGGAAGACGTGCCCCGGCAAGTTGAATCGCTGCCCAAGCGTTGTCCGCGTTGCGGCGCGGCTCTGAAGCGCAGCAAGGTGCCCATATGCCTGCACTGGCACAGCTGACTGCTGCGCAAAAACGTTGCCGACATCGGCGCTCTTCGTCACCGGCGCCGCCAGGACGGCGGCCATGCCTGTGATTATTCGAAGACGATGAGGGCGGCATTGTTGAGCTGAAAATTGGGGCCGAGGGTTCCGGCCAAGGCGAGCCAGCCATCCGCTTCCTGACGTCGGACACCGATGTTGAACTGCATGGTCAGGCCGGGCGTGTAGGCCTGGCCCAGCGCGGCAATGGGCAGCGACCATTCGCAAGACCAGAAGTCATCGCGGTGGACTGCGCGGTATGTCGCCAGTTTGTTCAAGGCGGCCACTTGCGGGTTCACCAATTCCTCTGGATGCGGCAGACCCGCCTTGGCGCCACTGGGGAAACCTTGCAGTACCAGAATGGGCGGCGGGGCGTCGGCCGTTGCCGCGCGCCGTTCACGCAGACAGATTTCCATGCCGTCAATTTGTCCCCAGCGACCGGTTTGGTGCGCCAGCAGGGCGGTTTCGCCGGCGATCGGCACGCGCAGGGCCACATAGAGCATCTCGCCATCGTGCGCCAGCCATGCTTCGGCGGGCTTGCCGCTCAGCGGTTTGCGGTTGGATGTTTCCTTGATCAGCAGTGGCGCCGCCGGCCATTCATCGGCATTGATGTCGCCGTCAAGCTGCGGCGCTTTGGCGATTTTCGCCACGCGCAACGGGTGGAGGGCGCGCGCATGGGGCATGATGCCGGAAGGCGTCTCCTCCACTTCGTCACGCCAATCCGGCATGCGCATTGGCGTGCTCGTCACCGGCCAGGACGCCCGCAGCGGGTGCTCGTAGAGACCAATTTCCGCGACCGGCAGCTGCCGGAAGGCCAGGCGCTTGAAGACAACCGAGTCGTCCTTGAGCCGGAAATCGCCGGCGGCCAGGTCGGCGAAGCCGGGGTCTTCTTCATCCGCCAGCATGGCATTTTCAAAAAGTTCGAGGTTGCGGCCGCGCTCGGTGATGGTGCCGCAACGCCAGAAGACATTTCGCCGGAAGAAATTGCGGCCGTTGCTGTCGAACATCGTGGCGATGGCTGGGTAGCGCTCCAGGTACAGATCGCTGGTGTAGACCTCGGCTTTTTTGCCGGCCAGGCTTTCTTGCCAATGAGCGTTGCCGGGGTTCCAGCCGCCGCTGATGGCGTGCTTGTTGTCAATGAAGAGATTATTGTCGAAGATATTGTCTCGGCCGCTGTTCATCTGGACGGCGCCGAACTTGCCGTTTGAACCTTGGTAGAGGATGTTGCCATAGACGAGCTGGCCGCTGATGGCGTCATCAAAACGAATGGCGGCCGCGCCATGCACAGCGTGGCCGGCGACGGGCTTGCCGATGCTGCGGAAGCGGTTGAAGCGGAAAATGTTGCCGCGGAAGGTCGGGTTGCCCCACATATCCACGCCGCCCTGGTCGTCGGATTCCTTGACGGCGCTGTGCACGTCGTTGTATTCGAAAACGTGGTCGTTGCCGGCCATGCTGATGACACTGGTGGGGCAATCGTACAGCAGACAATGCGACACCCGGTTGCCGACGCCGCCGAGGGACACGGCCTGCGTGTAGGTGCGGTCAACGCGACCGAAGAAATGGATGCGGCAGTTTTCGAGGAAGTGTCCGGCGGGGCTGAGGGTTTTGCGGTTGCCGCCCCGAAGGATTACGCCCAAGCGTCCCAGGGCGCTGAGATCGCAACCGAAAATGCCAACGCGCTTGCCGCCGGTGACGATGATGCCGCTGTCGGCCAGGCGGGTGAGGGTGCAGCCGGCGATCAGGCAGTCCGAGCAGTTTTCAGCGACGATGCCGCTGTAGCGGCCGAGATCAAAGGCGAGACCTTCCAGGCGCACATGGCTGACATTCTTGAGAGATGCCATGGGGCTCGCGTGCATACCGATCTCGATGGTGGCCCGGTTCGGGTCGCCTTCGGGGTAGAGATAAAGTATGCCGGCTTCACGGTCGAGGTACCATTCGCCGGGCTGGTCTATTTCTTCCAGCAGATTGAAGGCGTAGTAGATAATGCCCTGGGTGTTGCTCATGCCGCGGCCGCCGTAGTGGTAGGGTTCGGCGGTGGTAATGGTCTTGGCCTCGGTGTCAATCTTGCCGATTTTGATGGTGGCGTCCGCCCAAAGGAAATGCCAGTAGCCGAAGAGCCACGGGTCGTTTGCCCGGGTCCAACGCGCATGGCGATCATCCTCATAGCCAAATACGGACGGTTTTTTCTCCTTGGCCGAACCGGGTTCAATGAGCTCGCGGATGGGCACGAAGCCCTCATTGGGCCAGCGGGCGAGAGTCATGGGTTGGCCATTGACAAAGAGCTCCAGGGTTGGCGGCGCCGGCGGCTGGCCAATGCCGCCGCGGACGCGCAGTGCGCCGTAGTCGCTGATGCCCTGAGCCCGCAAATCGGTCTGCCAGACCTTTCCCCGTGCCTCTTCAGGCAGACGCGCCAGGATGTCCGGCGCGGTGACAAGCTGGAAGTCCCTGATTTTGGCGCCGCCGTAGAATACGGCCTTGCCCAATTCTTCCGCCTGATAGACCACTGGGCCTGCGGCGCTGCCGGAGTCCTCCGCCGTCAGCGTGAAGGTCTCGGTTAGCGGATAGACGCCGCTGCGCACGAGCACGCGAATGGCACCCTTTTCGCCGTTGCCGCGCAGCGCCCGCACGAGGTCCCTGGCGCGATTGAGTGTCCTGACCGGCGCGGCCGCCGTGCCATTGCCGGCGTCGTCGCCGTTGGGTGCCACGATGATCTCGGCTGCGAAGTCAGTGAGG
>JAAZKQ010000728.1 GCA_012799755.1 Lentisphaerota bacterium
GCAGCGCTCGACCTTCTTCGGGTCAATGATGCCGGCGCTGATCATGTCAACGTACTCATCCTTGGCGGCGTCATAACCCTTGTCGCCCTTGAGCTCTTTGACCTTCATGACGACGATGGAGCCTTCGACGCCGCCGTTGATGGCGATCTGACGCAGAGGCTCTTCAATGGCGCGGTAAACGATGTTCACGCCGGTGGCCTCGTCATCATCGTCGAGCTTGAGGCCCTTGAGAACCTTGTCAGCGGCACGAATCAGGGCGACGCCGCCGCCGGCGACAATGCCTTCTTCGACGGCTGCGCGGGTGGCGTGCAACGCGTCTTCAACGCGGGCCTTCTTCTCTTTCATCTCGGTCTCGGTGGCCGCGCCGACATGGATGACGGCGACGCCGCCGGCGAGTTTCGCCAGGCGCTCCTGGAGCTTCTCGCGGTCGTAGTCCGAGGTGGTTTCTTCGATCTGACGGCGGATCTGGTTGACGCGACCGGCGATCTTGCTGGTTTCGCCACCGCCTTCGACGATGGTGGTGTTCTCTTTGTCAACAGTGATGCGCTTGGCCTTGCCGAGCTGGTCGAGCTTGATGTTCTCAAGCTTGATGCCGAGGTCTTCGGTGATGCAGACGCCGCCGGTGAGGATGGCGATGTCTTCGAGCATGGCTTTGCGACGGTCGCCGAAACCGGGGGCCTTGACGGCGCAGACATTCAGGGTGCCGCGCAGCTTGTTGACGACCAAGGTCGCCAAGGCTTCGCCGTCAACGTCTTCAGCGATGATGAGCAGAGGCTTGCCCTGTTTGGCAACCAGCTGCAGCATGGGCAGCATGTCCTGCAGGGAGCTGATCTTCTTCTCGTGGATGAGGATCAGAGCGTCTTCAAGGGAACACTCCATGTCTTCGGCGTTGGTGACGAAGTAGGGGGAGAGATAGCCCTTGTCAAACTGCATGCCTTCAACCACGTCCAAGCTGGTGTCAATGGTCTTGGCCTCTTCGACGGTGATGGTGCCGTCCTTGCCGACTTTGTCCATCGCATCGGCGATGATCTTGCCGATGGTGGCGTCGCCGTTGGCGGAGATGGAGGCGACCTGGGCGATCTGCTCGCGGTTTTCCACCGGAATAGCCATGGCGCTCAGTTCGCTCTCGACAGCCGCGACGGCCTTGTCAATGCCGCGCTTCAGGGACATCGGGTTGGCGCCGGCGGTGACGTTCTTGAGGCCTTCGCGGAAGATGGCTTCAGCGAGGACGGTGGCGGTGGTGGTGCCATCACCCGCGTTGTCACTGGTCTTACTGGCCACTTCCTTGACCATCTGGGCGCCCATGTTTTCAAAGGGGTTCGCCAGCTCGATTTCCTTGGCGACGGTTACGCCGTCCTTGGTGACGGTCGGAGAACCGAATTTCTTGTCAATGATGACATTGCGGCCCTTGGGGCCGAGGGTGGTTTTGACGGCCTTGCTCAGAGTGGCAACGCCATTGAGAAGGGCTTGACGGCCTTTGCTATCATACTGAATCTGCTTTGCAGCCATGCTTGAAATCTCCTTTGATTATTCCAAATAATTGCGATTAATGCCTGGATACGTGCCAAAATGACTTATTTCTCGACGATGGCGAGGATGTCGCTGGAGCTGAGGATTTTGTACTCCTTGTCGTCAATCTTGATGTCCGTGCCGCCGTACTTGGAGGTCAGAACCGTGTCACCGACTTTGACTTCCATGGGGATGAGCTTGCCATCATCGTCGCGTTTGCCGGGGCCGACGGCAACGACTACGGCTTCCTGGGGCTTCTCTTTGGCGCTGTCAGGGATGATGATGCCGCCTTTGACTTGCTCTTCCAGTTCAATGGCCTGAACGAGTACACGGTCACCCAACGGTCTGATTTTCATGCTGTTCTACTCCTTGTTGCTTTCTTTCTGTGGACTACGGGACTACTCCCGACTACTCTTGTTGGGAAAAACAGCGCGAGCGGCCTGGACGAGGGCGCCTGTGCCGCCGCGCATGGTGAAACATTATTTCTTCTCGTCGTCAATGTCGCGGAAGTCAGCGTCAATGACTCCATCCGCGTCCTTCTTTTTGCCGCTGTCGTCAGCGCTTGCAGCCTGTTGGAAGCCGGCATCGGCGGCGGCGCCTTGGGCGTCGCCGGCGGCCTGGTTGCTGCGATAGAGCTCTTCAGCGAAGGCGTGGAGCTTGCTTTCGAGTTCCTTCATGGCGCTGTCAATGCGGGCGGTCTCATCGCTCTCCAGGGCTTTCTTGAGTCCATCAAGCTTTTCCTCAATTTCGCCCTTGATGTTGGCGGGAATCTTGTCGCCCAGATCCTTGAGTTGCTTTTCCGTCTGATAGACCATGGAGTCAGCGCGGTTCCTGGTATCAACAGCCTCGCGACGCTGCTTGTCTTCCTCAGCGTGGACCTTGGCGTCATTGACCATCTCCTTGATCTGCTCTTCGGTCAGACCGGAATTGGCGGTGATGGTGATCTTCTGTTCCTTGCCGGTGCCGAGGTTCTTGGCGGACACCTTGAGGATGCCGTTGGCGTCAATATCGAAGGTCACTTCAATCTGGGGCACGCCGCGCGGCGCGGGCGGGATTTCATCCAGATTGAACTTGCCGATGGTCTTGTTGCCGCTGGCCATTTCGCGTTCGCCCTGGAGGACGTGAATTTCCACGGAGGGCTGGTTGTCACTGGCAGTGCTGAAAATCTCGCTTTTCTTGGTCGGGATGGTGGTGTTGCGTTCGATGAGGCGGGTGAAGACGCCGCCCATGGTCTCAATGCCCAATGACAGGGGCGTGACATCAAGCAGCAGCACGTCTTTGACATCACCGGCCAGCACGCCGCCCTGAATGGCCGCGCCGACGGCGACGACTTCATCGGGGTTCACGCCCTTGTTGGGCGTTTTGGTGAAGGTTTCTTCGGCGATCTGCTGGATGCGGGGCATGCGGGTCATGTCGCCGACAAGGATGACTTCGTCAATGTCGGCCGCGCGCAAATTGGCATCGCGCAAGCAATTACGACAGGGCTCGACGGAGCGGTTGGCCAAGTCGGCGGTGAGGCGTTCCAGCTGAGCGCGGGTAAGGCTCTGGGTGAGGTGCTTCGGCCCGGTCTGATCGGCGGTGATAAAGGGCAGGTTGATATCGGTCGTGGTGCTGCTGGACAGCTCGCACTTGGCCTTTTCCGCTGCTTCCTTTAGGCGCTGGAGAGCAACCTGATCCTTGCGCAGATCAATGCCGTTTTCCTTCTGGAAGCTTTCGGCCAGCCAGTTGATGACGGCTTCATCAAAATCATCGCCGCCGAGGTGGGTGTCACCGTTGGTGGCCTTGACTTCAAAGACGCCTTCGCCGAGTTCCAGGATCGAGATATCGAAGGTGCCGCCACCGAGGTCGTAGACGGCGATTTTTTCGTCCCTTTTCTTGTCCAAGCCGTAGGCCAACGATGCCGCCGTGGGCTCGTTGATGATGCGTTTGACCTCAAGACCGGCGATGCGGCCGGCGTCTTTGGTCGCCTGGCGCTGGCTGTCGTTGAAATAGGCCGGGACGGTGATGACGGCTTCTTTGATGCTTTCGCCGAGATAGGCTTCCGCGTCGGCCTTGAGCTTCTGCAAGATCATGGCCGAAATTTCCGGCGGGGAATAGCTCTTGTCGCCGACTTGAATGTAGGCGTCGCCATTTTTGCCTTCAACGACCTTGTAGGGCACCAGCGAAATGTCACGCTCGACTTCCTTGAAGCGGCGGCCCATGAAGCGCTTGATGGAAAAAATGGTCTGCGTGGGGTTGGTCACGGCCTGGCGTTTTGCCAGCGCGCCGACCAGGCGTTCGCCGGTTTTGGTGAAAGCCACCACGGATGGCGTGGTGCGACTGCCTTCGGCGTTCGGAATGACCACCGGCTCGCCGCCTTCCATGACGGCCATACATGAGTTGGTGGTGCCTAAGTCAATACCTAGAATCTTGCCCATGAAATACTCCTTTTAATCGTCCCCGAGGGGCTGTGAACAAATGAATGACATGATCAACAATGAGTGATTATAGCAAGTAGCATGCCAAAATTTTGCGAGGCGAAGAATGCGAGCTGAGAAAGCGGCATCCTGCCTGGCTGGGGAGAAAGGGAAAGACCTTCGGCGGGCTGCCTTGGTTTGCGTCATGGCACAGTTGCCTGGCGCAGGAATTGGCACAGTGTGACAATTTGTCCCAGAAAAAAGGCAAGCGGTCACTCGTTGACAACAGCCGTATCCTGTCCTCTTTTGTTTTCAACACCAGAGGCACCCACATGCCAGCGGGATACGCGATGACGCTTTGCGACGGAGCGGCGTCAAAAAAGCGCTGAGATGGTGGCTGTCAAGTGGGGCAATGACCTTGTTGTCATGCCCCGGTTTGGCAAAATAGAGGGCAAGAACCGAGGAGTTAGGGCTCGTCTAAACTCGCAAGGAAGTGCGCGAAAATCCTTATGAGAACAGCGTTGAAATCATGGCAATGCACAAAATGCTGTCACTCGGCGATTTTTTGCGTGAAAAAAGCCGGTTTTTCGGCTATGTTTCGTGCCGTTCTCTGAAATCATCAGCCCACCCACCCTAGGGGGCCCCCATCCAATGGTACGGGCGCGCGCCCGCGCGCGAGGCGGGCACGTGAACGACAATACGAATAGTGTAGCAAAGTGGTATTTGTCTGGCCCCGGATCCGAATACCTCGGAAGAAGAGGAAGTAGCGGCTTTTCCACCTCAGAAAGCCGAGAAGAAGAGAAATCAAAGTGGGGGCCAGAATAGGTGTCGCCAGTGGTGTATTTTCAACTTGGCGTTGACAGGCCGGGACTATCGCGGTATGAGTTCATGCAATGCCGCGCGTTTGGGCGCATGCCTGCACACGAGGCGGACCGACATAAAAACGTAACCGCCCACCCATTGATACTCGTGCCCGCCCGGAGTGGAAGCCGCCTTCCTGACATGCCCGCCAGCCCCCCCATACAAAAATTTCCGTGTATTCTGTGTATTCCGTGGTTAAAAAACCGTTTGGAACTGATTGCGCCGTCAACGGCGTTGCCAAGGAGGCTGATGACGCTTAGTGTATGACGGAAGCACGGCTGCGTACCAGTGGTTGCGCAGCGAGGGTGGCAAAACGTGGGCATGGTGGAGAAAAGTCAAATGATGCGGATGATTCGGGCTCTGGTGGTGCTGGCATTGGCTGGCGGAATGTGTTCATGCTCCAGCTTCAGGCTCAATCCTTGGGCGAGGCCGGCAAAAGAAGCCAAGACGGTTGAACCGGTTGCAGCGGCAGCGGCGGCGCCGCCTGAGGAGCTGCCGGCGCCGCCCCTGATCTGCAAACGGACGCCGGCGCCGATCAAGGTGGATGGCCGGCGCGAGGCTCTCTGGGATTACGGCATTGCGGTAACGCGCTTTTTTGTGCCGCCGCGCTGCACGGAGCCGTTGAGCAAGACCGAAGTGACCTGCCTATGGGACGACAAGGCTCTCTATGTGTTCTTTCAGGCACAGGACAAGGATGTGTGGTCTGATTTGCTGGAACGTGACGCCAGTACCTACTTGAACGACGTGCTGGAATTCTTTATCGCCTATGGTGATTCTGATGACGAGCTGCAGTACGTCAATTTTGAAATCAATGCCTTGGGTACGATCTACGATGCCTACTCGCCGCGGTGGAAGCTACGCAATATGGGGCAGCGCTGGAAGCATTGGAATTGCTTGGACCTCAAGGTCGCTGTGACCGTGCAGGGCACGCTCAATGACTATCGCGACGAAGATCAGGGCTGGACCCTGGAAATGGCCATACCTTTCGCATCGCTGCCTTGGATGCAGGAGCGCGCGCAGCCGCGCGTCGGCGAAGAATGGCGCGCCCATTTCGCCCGCGGCGATTATTCCGTATATCTGCCGGAAGGAAGGGAATTATCTTCCACGACACCCTTCACGCGCGTAAATTTTCATCAGGCAGATAAGTTTCAGCCCCTCTACTTCCAGCAGTAACGCGCTTATGCCTATGAGCAAAAGCAGCGCGGGGCGGACGCGTCAGGCGAGAACGTCCGCTCCGCTTTGTTCAGAGACGCTGGCCCTGCGTTCGGTCGGCGCCGCTTATTTGCCGAGGGCGCGGTGGGCGATATCCCGGCGGAATTGCGCGCCATCCCAGCTGATCTTGGCGACGGCGTCATAGGCATTGGCGACGGCTGCGGCAATGTCATCACCGAGAGCGGTGACGCCGAGCACGCGGCCACCGGCAGTGACCATGCGGCCGTCCTTGACGGCGGTGCCGGCGTGGAAGACCACTGCGCCGCCGGCCTCGGCGTCTCCAAGGCCGCTGATGGCTGCGCCTTTGGCGTAGCTGCCGGGGTAGCCGCGGGCGGCCATGACCACGCAGACGGCGGCTTTGGGCGACCAGCAGAGCCTGATGTCAGCGAGGCATTGGTCGGCGGTGGCGACGAGGGCTTCAACGAGATCGCTGTCCAGGCGCATGAGAATCGCCTGGGTTTCGGGGTCGCCGAAACGAACGTTGAATTCGAGTACCTTCGGGCCCTTCGCGGTCAGCATCAGACCGGCGTAGATGACGCCGCGGAAGTTCAGGGCGTCGCGCCGACAGCCGCTGAGGAAGGGCTGGAGAACCAGCCTGTCAATCTCCTGCCAGAGCTCGTCGGTGACGATGGGCGCCGGCGAATAGGCGCCCATGCCGCCGGTGTTGGGACCGAGATCGCCGTCCAGTGCTCGCTTGTGATCCTGCGAGGATGCCAGGGGGATGATGCTTTTGCCGTCACAAAGGGCGAGAATGGACGCTTCTTCGCCGAAAAGGCACTCTTCCAGGAGCACGCGGTTGCCGGCCTGGCCAAAGGCGCCGCCGAAACAGGAGCGCAGGGCTTCTTCGGCTTCCGCCATAGTCATGGCGACGATAACGCCCTTGCCGGCGGCCAGGCCGTCGGCTTTGATGACGATTGGCGCGCCATGCCGGCGCAGGTAGGCCAGGGCGCCGGCTTCGTTGTCAAAAGTGGTCGCATCTGCCGTGGGGATACCGTGCCGGCGCATAAAGTCCTTGGCGAAACTCTTGCTGCCCTCAAGCTGCGCGGCGTGCCGATCCGGGCCGACAATGCGCAGACCGCGCGCGCGGAAGAGGTCAACAATGCCCGCGCAGAGCGGCGCTTCCGGGCCGACCATGGTCAGGCCGATGGCATTTTTTTCCGCAAAATCAGCCAGGGCCTGCAAGTCACTTTCAGGTACGGCGATGACATCGCGCATGCCGGGATTGCCCGGTGCGCAGTAGAGCTGGTCAACAAGGCTGCTCTGGCGAATCTTCCAGGCCAAGGCGTGCTCACGGCCACCGCCGCCTATGATCAGTACATTCATGCTGGGAGCTTCCTCAAATGAAGGGAAAAGAGATAAGTGGACACGAGACTAAAACGTGCGCCTAATCTAAGGTTTCGACCCGCATAAGAAAAGCCCGCGGTCGTTTTTTCAGCAACGCGTTGTAAGCGGTCACGCATTGATAACAGCGATATTGCGAGCATGCTTGCACGCCGTTTGCGGAGTCATGTGCCGCTGCGGGCTGCAAGCCCACAGCACGGTTGGAGCCTGCGTGTGCTTGGTTTTTTCGTTTGCGGGGTCATGTGCCGCTGCGGGCTGCAAGCCCACAGCACGGTTGGGGCCTGCGTGTGCTTGGTTTTTTCGTTTGCGGGGTCATGTGCTGCTGCGGGCTGAAAGCCCCGCAGTATGGTCGAAAAACAGGCGCTTGGTTTTACAGAACGGGCCGAAAACAGATGCTTGTCCACCCTGTCCACTTTATCAATGAGCGACCGCTTACACAGACGAAAAATTAAATCGGACAGCCCCTTGCAATGTTCTTGAGAAAGTGGTATCGTACCGTCAAGACAAACGTTTGCCGTGTTTGTGTTCGGGGGCTGTGATGATCGTAAAGTTAGCAGACATCGCTCGCGAGGTTGGCTTGGATGTGTCGGTCGTTTCCCGTGCCTTGAATCCGGGTCGCGTACCGCATCCGGTCAAGAAGGAAACTCGGGAGCTGATTTTAGCAACCGCCAAGCGTCTTGGTTATCGTCCCAATCGTCAAGCGGCTTTTCTCAAAAAGGGCTCGGCCGCGACGTTGATGTGTTTTGTTCCCGACGTTGGTCATCGTCTGGTCGCTGATTTGGTGTACGGCATTTCCGAAGCGGCGACGGCCGCCGACTATCCGGTGAATTTCTTTTTTGGTCGCACAGCGGACGATTTTTGCCATTTTCAGCAAACCTTGCGGAAGGTTCCCCATGCTGCGGCGATTTGTTACTCGCCGCCTCATGCACAGAGGGCGGTCGAGCCCAGGAGTGTGTATCCCACTTTGCCGACTATGGAAGCACGCTGTCGCAAGGAGATCCTAGGCTATTACCGTCGTCGCAAAACGCTTTTATTGTTGAATTTAGAGAGCAATTTGGATTTGGCGGAGGAACGCGAAATAGGCGCTATTCCGCGCATTGAAATAGACGAGGTGAGTGGTGGACGCAAAGTGGCAGAGCATTTTCTGGAATGTGGCTGTACGCGCTTTTTCTACGGCACGGGCAGGCAGAATCATCCGCTGCGTCAAGAGGGCTATTTTTCCGTTTTGCGCGCTCAGGGCATCCAGGTTCAGCCATTGACGCGAAGCATCATCCGGGATATGGCGCAAGCCGGCGAACGCAGCGGCATTTTTGTGAGTACTGACTTATTAGCCCTGCAGTTGATTGGGATCATGCGCGAAGAGCGTATTCCCTTCGGCGAAAAGGTCTTGCTTTCCGGCTATGATGATATTTTGCCGAGTGCCGAAATCTCCCCTTCACTTACTACCATCCATCAGCCGACCCGCAAGGAAGGCCATTTGGCCGTGCAGCTGGTGCAGAAATGCATCGCGGGAGAAAAAATCGGCATTCAGAGATTGGAGCCGCTGTTGAAGATTCGCGAAACAAGCGGTGGTTCAATTCAAGGTGGGGACAAGCTGTTGGGCATGGAGGAGTGAGTCAAGATGCAGCAGGACGAGGCTGTGTACGAACCGGGACGAAAGCTGCCGCTCAGCGGACGGGCGGACGTGATTGTTTGTGGCGCTGGCCCCGCCGGCGTTGCTGCCGCCTTGGGCGCGGCCGGCTGCGGGGTTTCAGTAATTTTGCTGGAATCTACCGCCATGCCGGGCGGCATCATGACCTCCGGCATGATGCCAAATGTCATTGATGCTGACAACAAAGGCGGCTTTCTGCAAAAAATGCTGCGCTTTCTCCATGAGAGCGGCGCTGCCGGAAACTACAACTCGTATGTGCCGGAAGCAGTCAAACATTTTATGGAAGACTGCCTGGTGAAGGCAGGAGTGAGAATCCGCTATAATACCTTGGTCTGCGCGGTGTTAAAGCGGGGGCGGGAAGTGACGGCAGTGATTGCCGAATCGCCTGCCGGCAGGGAAGCCTTCGAGGGAAGAATTTTCATAGATTGCACGGGAAATGGAACTGTTGCGGCTTTGGCCGGCTGCCGTTTTGAGTGCGGCGACCCCCAGACTGGCCAACCCCAAGCGGCCAGTCTTTGCGCTCTTTGCGGCGGCGTCAATGCCGAAGACATCGCCGACTATTGGCAGCAGAAAGGCGATAAGGGAAAGCTGCACCTGCTCGCGCAACTGGAAAAAGCGGGCTGCTCGCCCAGCTACCAGATGCCAACCCTCTTTCGACTGACCAATTATGAATACCTGCTGATGTCAAACCACGAACACGGAATCTTTCCCGATGATGCAGACGGAATCTCAGCAGCATTGATACAAGCAAGAAGAGAGATTTTCAGCCAAATCGCTGGACTGAAGAAAATTGCGCCGGAAATAGCAAACCTTTGTCTGTTGACGACGGCTGCGGCTCTTGGGTTGCGTGAGGGGCGTCGAATCAGAGCCGTGTATAACTTGACGACAGCGGATTTGCTTGCAGGCAGAACGCAGCCGGACGCTGTTTGTCGGGTGACGGTTGCGGTGGATATTCATCCCTCAGTCGCCAATGCAAAAAGCGGCTATGGCGATGGTGGCGTCAAGGCGCGCCCTTATGACGTGCCGCTGCGTTCACTCATTGCAGCTGATTTGGACAACATGCTGCTTGGCGGTCGTTGCATCGGGGGCGATTTTTATGCTCACGCCACTTACCGGGTGCTGGGGAATGCGATTCCGATAGGCGAAGGCGCCGGCATTATGGCCGGAGCGGCGCTGCGCAAGAATGTTCTGCCGAGCGTTGTCAAGGTGGAAGATTTCTGGGCTTTTGGTGGAAATCCGCATCAAAAAAGAGGATAGAGTCAACAGAAAGCAGCGAAGACACTGGCAGAACTCACTGATATGGAAAATCTACGGAGATGATGGAAACGAAAACACTTGGAGAGCAAAAAACATGAAAAGAATGCTCCCCATTTTCGTCTTGTCCCTTTGTTACCGGTTTCCGGCGCCGGAGCGCGCTGTTTTTATTTGCGACTTCGGCAAACGTTTGCCGAAGCTGTGGCAGACAATGAATCTACGGAGATGTTGGAAACGAAAGCACTCGGAGGGCCAAAAAACATGAAAAGAATGCTCGCAATTTTCATCTTGTCATTCTGTTGCCTGCTGTCGGCGGCGCCGGAGCGCGCGGTTTTTGTTTGCGATTTCGGCAAAGGTCTGTCGCCGGTGGAATCGGCGGCGCCTTGCCGCGTCGAAGCGCTTGGAGCGGAGTTGGTGGATACGCCGGCGGGGAAGGCTCTGCGCTTCGGCAAAAAAGCCGATGGCTCCTTGGAGCGGGTGGTTTACCGCTTGCAAAACCCGGACGATGCGGCAAAGCTAGTTGGCGCTCAGACGCCCTTTCCCTTGCGTCAGGGCCGGCTGCACTTCAAGTTTCGCCCGGTGGATTGGGTGCCTGGCGGGCCTGGTTTCAACATGTTCCTGATTATGCGCGGTCCTGGTGGCGCGCGATTGCACGTCACCTATTTACGTCCTACGCCTACGGGCTTGCCCTCCATCCAGGTCGGATATGGCGTGCCCGGTGGTGAAACCCAAGGCGCCAAAAAGACGCCGGCGCTTTTCCCCTACGTCAAATTGGACACCGCGCGCGAGTGGCACGAGGTGGAGTTTTCCTGGTCGCCTTCCCGATTGAAGCTGGTCGTTGATGGTGAAAGCGTTACGGTGACAACGCTCTACCTGGAGCTTCCCGACGCCGGATTTTACGCCGAGTCTCTGGAAATCGGAACCCATATCGCCGGAAACCTGAGCGGGTTGAGCGATATGATGGATTTAGGGATTTACGCCGATGAAATTGCGCAAATTGATGAGCAGGTCCGGCTGCCTTTTCTCTTGGCGCCGAAGATGCAAGCGCCCCTTGTGGATGGCAAAATTGAAGCCGCGGAATATGCCGGCGCCTTGAAGACCAGTGGTTTTCTTTCTCTGCCCGGTGGCAGATTCGCTTCCCGTCAGAGCAGCGTTTACATCGGCCATGACGACGAGAATCTGTATTTCGCGCTTTACAGCCCCGGGCACCATCGCCGGCCCATGGCCGCCAAATTCGGCAGAGACAGCTCGGTTTGGGAAGATCACAGTGTGGATGTGATGCTTGATCCAACGCCGGCCACGCCGGATTTTTATCAGTTCATCTTCAATTGGAACGACGCCTTGTACGATTCCCATGTGCTGCCCGACAGGAGTGACGCGGATAATCGGGCATGGAACAGCGAGGGCGTGCGTTACGCAACGACGGCGGATGAACAAGTCTGGCAGTTGGAAGCGGCCATACCCCTGAAAAACTTCGGCAAGCTGCCGGTCGCCGGCGAAGAATGGAGCTTTTCCGTCTGCGAAACCAACCCCGGCGATGGCATCGCTATTTTAGTGAATGCAATCCATGGCGCGCTGGAATACGACAAGTACGGCACTCTCAAGTTTGGCGCGGTCGGCGACCCGGTCTTTCGTTTGGAGCAGATCGGCAATCTGCACAAGGGCGAAATAGACCTGATCTGCCGAGCTGATCGTGTGGAATTGAATTGTCGTCGTTATGACGAGACGGCCATGACGGAATTTCCGCTTTTCGGCGATCTGGTCACTGCCAAAAACGGGACTTGCCGTTTTATTGCCGAACAGGATCGCTTCGGTAAAAACGGCACGCTTTATCTGAATTGTTATGCCGGGGGGCAGAAGGTCTATGCCGCCAAATGGCCTTATGAGGCTTATGATGACGCCTCCATAGAGAATATGCGACGGTTGCCGGCAAGCGATGGCGGCGAAGAGCAATTGCGCGTGACCAGCTCGCAATCAATCGGCGACAAGCTTTCCCTGCGCTTTGTCTTGACGGATGGCGCCGGGAAGCCGGTCAAGGAATTTCCCCTTGTTCCGGTGACAGCGCTGCGCCAGGAGTCCCTGCTGCCTCTGGCCGGCATCGCCCCGGGAGAATACGAGATGCACATGTCCCTGGTGAATGCCGCCGGCACCGTCGTCAAAGAGTCCGAGCCTCGCGAAATCATCGTCTATGCGCCCGGGAAGCTGCCGTGGCAAGGCAACACGCTGGGCATCAGTGAAGAGGTGGCGCCGCCCTGGACCGCCTTGCGCTTGCAGGAGAATGAGAAGGGCCTGGAAGTTTTCTGCTGGAACCGCTGTTATGCCTTCAGGCATGGCGAGCTGTTTCCCGGCAGCATTCTTTCCGGCGAAAAAGAATATTTAACCTCCGCTCCAACGCTGTGCGCCGCGAGCGATGGTAAGAACCTCCTTGCCGGCGCTGAGAGCTGGCGGGTCTTGAGCGCAAGCAAGCGGCGCATCGTTTTGGAAAATCGCGGCGGCATTCCCGGCCTGGGCGGTCTGACCGTGAGCGTCACCATTGATTACGACGGCTTTATCTGGTTCGATGTGAAAATGGGCGACCTGGCCGGCGTGAATCTAAGCGCTCTCAAACTCTCGTTGGTCATCCCGAAGCAGCAAGCCAGGCTGCTGAATTCCGGCTATCGCGATCTTACCGATACCGGCGAATTGCCGGCTCAATGGAACAAGATGCTGGTGGGGCAGTTTGGCGCGTTTTGGGTGGGAAATGAGGAGGGCGGCTTGAGCTTTGGCATAGAATCAGACCAATATTGGTGCAATAGCGACCCCGGCAAGCAAATTACCCTGCAACAAAACGCCGAGGGCTGTGAAATCTCGCTGCATTTCCTGGATTGCCCGGCTGTCATGACGCCGGAAACAGAATACGGCTTTTATGTGATGCCGACGCCGGTGCGCCCGCGACCGAAAGTTTTTCGCACCTTGCGCAGCATGATGCTTTTCGCTCACAACCGGGAAGAGGCCAAGGGCAATGGCTATCCTGATAATCTTTCTTGGTGGACACACACGTACAAGTATCAGGCCTCGCCTTACTGGTTTACCGATGCCGAGGGCATCCAGGCCTGGGGACGCAACAACGCCTATGGCGCCGTCGTGCGCCCCTATTACCACTTTGATTGTTTGCCGGACCCGAACTTCCGCACCGCCTGGTATGGCGCGTATTCCAGCGTCGCCAGAAATGCGCCGGAAACGATCTGGCAGGGAGAATTCTGGCGTGCCGGGGAAAAAGACAAACTGTATGGCGACGCCGTGTACAGCTATCATGATGACATGATCGAGGTATGCAAGACGGACGACTACTGCGATTATTACCTCTGGCGCTATGATTTGAGTCGCCGCAATGACCCGAAAATCGGCGGCATCTACTTTGACTTGATGCAGTATCCGCCTTGCGCCAGGGAAGATCATGGCCATGGCTACCCGACGGCTCAGGGGCGCAAGGCGACCTATGCCATCCGCGAACATCGAAAATTTTTGGAGCGGATTTACCACTATAGCCGTCAGGGCGGCACGGCGGCGCCCATTGTGATGCACATGTCGGGCGCCACCGCCAGAGTCGCCGGCTTCAGTTTTGCCGATTATTACACGGAAGGCGAATTATGGAATGATATTCTGGTGCGTGACCGCAGCTACCGCAAACTGAAACTGGCGCAGATGCGCGCTGAGTTACTGCCGCATATCTATGGCCCCGGCATCATTTATTGCAGTCAGCTTTACCGCATCATGCCCTTTGTGCCGGCGGAGCAGCGGCGGACTTGGAAGATGTCACCGTGGGCGGAACGGCATATAGCCGCCATGCTGCTGATTCATGACGTGGTGCCGGACCGCACCTCTCTGCATGATGTCGCGCTCAATATCTGGAAGGCGCTGGATAAATTCGGCTTGGATGAAGACGCGCTGCTCTGCCCATACTGGAAACCGGAGTCATTGGGACATCCGACGAATGCGGACGGCGAAAACACCGCCGCCAATATCTGGCGGAGCGGCGATGGCCGGGAGCTGTTGATGTGCTTCAACAATCAGGATGAACCATTCTGCTTCAAGGTCGGGCGTTGTCGCGGCCTTGGCGCCATAGACTTGGAAAGCGGCGAAAAACTCCCCATTCCTGATGATGAATTGCAGATAGTCGTGCCGGTGAGGAATTTCCGTTTAATTGAATTGAAAAAGTGAGGTGACACATGATGAAAAAGGAAAAACGGCATTTTACCTTGATTGAGCTCCTGGTGGTCGTTGCCATCATTGCGATCCTGGCGGCGATGCTGCTGCCGGCCTTGGCGAAGGCGCGGGAGAAGGCGCGAGCAATCAGCTGTGTCAACAACATGAAAACCGTCGGGACTGGTTCGACAATGTATTTTGCCGACAACCAGGATTACATTTTCCCGGCGGCCACCGGCAACAAACGCCTGTATTATGACACGCAGAACCATGGTTTGCTGACGCCCTATATTGGCTGGTCATGCGAGAATCCGGATTTGAACAACCGACCGGGTGAGAGCGTTCTTTTCTGTGTCGCCCTCAACGGTCAGCGCAACCGGCTGGCCTGTCCGTCCGCGCAGCCAAACCCAGCTCACACCGTCAAAAAATACAGCGACACCATCGTTCCCAACTGGTCAATGACATCAGATGAGGGTACCGCTTTAACGTCCTCTTACAAACCGGTGCTTATCATTCAGCTGAACAAGCCGAGCCAAGCGATGCTTTTTGGCGAAAACAACTTTGACAATCCCGGCAACTATCTACGCTACTACACTGCCGGGCGCAACGCCGTCGGAAACCGTCATAGCGACGCTGGAAATGTCGCCTACTGTGATGGACATGTCGCGCCCATCAGGGTCAATCCGCTTAACGATGTCACCAGCGAAGCGGGCAAGGCATTCTGGCTTGGGATGTAACGCTTTGGCCATGTGCAAGATGCGGCGGTGACCGCATGTGCTGCGGCAGCCTCCAGACTGCTGTATTCGGACTCGTGCATCAGCTCATGCGGCTTGAGTCCGAGGAACCGAAGACATGGGTACCGCGAATGGCGGACGCAGTTCGGCCTTCTCCGCAGAAGCTTGGACCAATTCAGCTCAGCTGGTTTGGCCTTGCCACAGGAGGAGACCAGCGCGGGGGCGTGGCGACGCTGCGGGCTGAAAGGCTACAGCATGACCAAGAGACTGGCGCTTGATTGGCAGGGCCGTGCGAGCGCGGCATGGTAGTTTTCGCCTGATCGCTTGCTTGGGTGCGATGGCTTGGGCTAGCGGAGTTCTTTGGCGGCGATGACGCGGATTTCGCCGGGCTGGAGTTGGACGGCAATTGTTTTGCCTTGCCAGTGCAGATTGCCGGTTTGGGCCGCTCGCGTGGCATTGACCAGCACCACGGCTTCTTCGCCGTTGGCGGCGCGGAAACGATTGTGGAAGATGACCGGCACTTGCCAGCGCTTGTAGTCCATATTCTCGCAGTCCAGTTTGGGCGGCGGGAGCATTTCGCCATGCTGCAGCCAGGCGCTGTAGTCGCGGTAAGCGCGGACCCAGTTTTGCTGGAATGGTTGACTGGGGGCGAGGCGGCTGGAGGCGACATCCTGCCAGCTGCCGTCGGGTTGGCGGGCTTCGAGGCGGACGTCGTCAACATAGGTGCGCGACTCATTCCGGGTATTGATCATGATGCGGATCATTTCAGCGTCTTCGGGGACGGTGAATTCCCCTTGGCGCAAGACCCAGCCTTCTGCGGGCGCCGGAAAGGTCAGGCGCCCGCCGACGCCGGTGCTTTTCAGCCCCGGGGCAAAGAGCGCGTAGTTGAGGTGGTTGGGTTCCTTGTGTCGCTCGCTTTTGAGCCAAGCGCTCAGGCGGTACCTGCCATGGGTGACGAAGGTATCCTGATTGACGCTGATATTGCGGGATACTTGGACAATCTGGTCGGCTGTGGTGTCCAGACGCAGCGCCTGCTTGCCGCTATGGACGACGTCGCTGACGATGTCGGCCGCGCCGTTCCAGATGACGCCTTGATAGCTGGGGACCTTTTCCCAGCAGAGCATGGGCATTGCCGGCGTGCTGAGTTCAAAGCCGCCATTATCCAGCAGCATGCCGTCGGCGGATGGTTTTTTTGGCGTTGATATGGGGTATTTGGCCATCCGCCGCACAGAATGCCTGCCAGACGATGTCGCCGTGTCTGGGATTGCTTTGGAAGCAGGGCAGGTACTCGTGGTAGATGTAATTGAAGACAGAGGCCCAAGGATAATTGACCTGGCAGTTACGGTAGTCCTGAAGGCCGACGAGGTGATTGAAGACTTCGTTGGGTTCCTCGATGCAGACGACGGGATCGGCGATATCCTCGCCCATTGTTTTGTACATGGAGATGAGTTGTTGGGTGATGGCGTCGGTCATCCAGCGACCGTAGCCTTTGGGGTGTTTGTGGTCGGGGTGATAGCAGGGGGGGAAGTTGCCGCCGACGACCTGGTCAACCTGGATGATATCGCAGCCGAGTTTGGCCAAGGGGCGGCAGATTTCTTCATTCCACCAGTTCCGGGTCCATTCCTCGCCGGGGCAGAGGCAGGTATTGACGCCGCCGCGGAGCCAGGAAGCGCGGCGTTCATAGAGAGCGCCGTCGAGGTTGTGAATGGCGTACTTGCGGGCGCGTTGATCAAAGCGTTCTTGATCAACCCACGCGAAACTGCCGTCCGCGCGCTTGTCGAAGGACAGCGTCCAGTGGTAGCCGGAGGGCCAGGGGAAGGGATGGGCATTGAGTGGGCGGATGGCGTTAGTCATGGCGGCGAAGCGCTCGTTGTCGGGATAGACCGGGAAGTAATCCGGCGTGATCCAGGTATGCACTTTTTCCCAACCCCAGAGAGCGACGATGAGGTGCGTGTCAGCGAACTCATTTTTCCAGGTGTTGCGGACCCACTCGCTGATCATTTCCGGTTTGGCGAGCCAGTCGCGATGGAAGCGGATGAGCGCAGGGCCTTGTTTCAACCAGTCGGGGATATTGTCACGCTCAAGGAAAGTCTGGCGGCACCAGACCTGTTGTTTTGCCCAGGTTTTGTAGAGTTCGGCGGCATCATGCCAAGTGACGTCGCGACCGTCGGGCGTTTGCCAGTAGCGGGTCAGGATGGGAAAGGGGCAGCTCCAGTTGCCGCCTTCAACGGTGCAGAGGATATTCCAGAACCAGCGCCAGGCATCCGCTTGGCGTACCAGGTGGTTGATTTTGGGCCAAGCGGCAGGATCAGGCGTCATGGTGTAGAACATGTCCTTGGTGTAGAGCTGCGCGGAGAACTGCGCGGCCAGGCTGCCGGGCTGTCTGACACGCGAGCTCGCGCCTTCCTTCATCAGGGCAGGCGTGAACAGACCGCCCTTGGTGGAGCCTTGCAGGGCGACGGATGTCGCCTCGTCGCCAAAAGCCAGGTTCAGTATGGGGTAACTGAAGCTGAGAGCGATAAGATTGTCTGGAACGCCGGCGCGGAGGTCCCAGCGGAGATCATCGTCGGCGTGACTGATCACGCAGGTGACGGACAGCCCTTGGTAGTCGGCGAAGTTCGCGTAAGTGATTTCGAGGCGATTGTCCACCATGGCGCTGGTGACGGTCTGGGCGGCGCTGGCGGAAAGCCAAGTCTGCTTGTCGCCAGGATTGTTTTTGGGCACGAGGACAACCGCGAAGAGCGGCGCGTCGGAGGGCTGGAGGAGTTCGCGGCCACTTTGGTTGCGCAAGCTGACAATGCGTCCCTGCACGAAGGTGGCACTGAGACTACCTGCGGCGATGTTCTGGATTTGTGCGGAGGCAGCGCTCAGGATGAGGGCGGCGGTGACGATGACGCTGGTCAGGAGCTGTTTCATAGCACGTCCTTCCGGCTGTTATGGGGGGGAAGGCACACATACGCGGTGGCTGATTCCGGGGTAATGTGCGAAATCTTGTGATGGAAAGGGAGAATCAACACAGTGGTTGCATTTGTCAGGCATCCAGTGGTGCCCCCCACGGGGCACTACTTTTGGGAGGGTGCCCATCCCCAGGCTGAAGCCTGGAGTTAAGCATGGTTAAGCGCCTACGGCGCAAATATATGCACA